>CANKTT010000005.1 GCA_947486505.1 Actinomycetota bacterium
ACCACAATGGCAAATGTTTTAGGTGTGCCATTTAGAGAAGTGTTTCGTCAAGGGTTTATCTCAACATATTTGATGGCCTTACCCCCATCACGAAGTTACATTATTACGGCACTAATTGCTGCAGCCATTGCTATCGCAGGCATATTTCTTATCTCACTTAACTCAATAGCGCTCTTGGCTGCTCTCGCTGGTGCTGGCATTGCGGCGCCACTTTTGAATAGTCACGCTGCCTCACTTGGTAGCCATTCACTGGCACTTACATCTTCAGTTGCACATGGTTTGGCTATGAGTGCCTGGGTTGGTTGCCTGTGGGCAGTATCAGCATTTGTTAAATCCAAAGATTTAAAAGTCGTAGCGCGTTTTTCCGCATTAGCTGCAACTAGTGTTGCGGTTCTGGCTGTTTCAGGTGTTGCTGCCGCTTATGCCAGACTAGATTCAATTAGTGACCTGTGGCTAAGTCGTTATGGCCAAATCGTAGTTCTGAAAATTACCTTCTTTGCAATTCTTATGTTGTTAGCAATTCAAATTAGAGCAAGGTTAGCTACTTCTGGGAGCCTGATTAAGTTCCTAGGTGCCGAAGTTGCGATCATGGCATTGGCAATTGGGGTTGGGGTAGCACTTCATTCCACACCAATGAGCCGAATCTCTGCACCATTGAATTCTGCGAGTGAGGAAATTCTTGGATTTGCTTATCCGCCACCACCAACACTTTCAACGATCATCTTTGGCTGGAATCCTGAATGGTTTATGTTAACCATCAGTTTGATCGCAGCAGCGCTTTACACAATCGGCGTCATTCGGGTCAAGCAGAATCAAATCAAGTGGAGCGCACTGCGCACTATTTCCTTCATGATCGGTATTGGCTTGGTTATCTGGACCACTAATGCAGGAATAAGCATGTACTCGAAAGTTTCATTTGAGTACCACATGATTCAACACATGACGCTTTCGATGATTGCGCCAATCTTTATCATCTTGAGCACACCAATTACCTTGGCTCTGCGAGCACTACCCGCTCAAAAGACTTCCGACCACCGAAGCATCAGGGAGTGGATTCTTGCGCTCCTTCATAGTGCTTATTCAAAGCTGATTACGCAGCCACTTATGGTGCTCGCGATCTTTACCTTTGGTTTGTATGGCATGTACTTCACTCCACTTTTTGCCACTTTGATGGGAAGTCACACCGGGCACATTTTCATGGAGCTGCATTTCTTGATTTCAGGCTTGCTGTTTTCCTACGTAGTGATTGGCGCAGATCCAAGTCCGCGCAAAGTTCCATACTGGCAACGCTTAATGATTGTTTTGGTTGGACTTTCGCTGCACGCATTTTTCGCAATCGCACTCATGCAATCAAGTGAACCAATCGGAGTTGATTGGTACATCCAAGTGCAGCCGCCTTGGATTACAGACTTGGTAGCGGACACAGCGGCAGGTGGCAGTATTGCTTGGGCACTTGGCGAGATTCCAACATTTCTACTTCTAGTAATCGTGGCAGTTATGTGGTCGCGCGACGACGGCCGACTAGCGAAGCAAATTGATCGTGCAGCCGATCGAGACGGAGATGCAGACCTTAAGGCTTACAACGCACAACTTGGCGCATTAAATGACCGAGATAATTCGACTAACGAATAAACCGATCTTTTTGGAATGGGTGTTCGTTCCTAAACTCTGATACCTGAGTTAGGTCAATGTCGGCATAAAGCACTTCTTCATCAGTGCCGGCTTCAGCGATAATTTCACCGCGTGGACTAACTACCATCGAATGCCCACCTAGCATGATGTCGCCATTCGGCCCAACTTCATTGCAGGCGATCACCCAAGCCTGATTCTCAATGGCTCTGGCTTGATTCAGAACTCGCCAATGATTGATGCGAGGTTCTGGCCAACCTGAAGTAATCAAAATGGTTTCAACGCCCTGGTCATTCATGCCACGGAATAACTCTGGGAAGCGAAGGTCATAACAAATTGCTAAACCAGCGTGACCAACAGGTGTTTGTTGTTGCGTAACAATTTCGGTACCGCGATTGAGCAGTACTGCTTCACCATGATCGAATCCATATAAATGTATCTTGCGATAGTACTTCACAACTTCACCTGCTGGATTTATTAATACTGCAGTGTTGGCCATGCCACCGTCTGGGAGTCGCTCCACAAACGAGCCACCGTGTAACCAAAAACTTCCAGCTTTCGCACGATCTTGCAAAGCGGTAACAAGTTCACCGTCACGTGGCTGGGCATATGTTTCAAGGGCACCTGAATTAAAGGCGCCAATGATCCAAAGTTCAGGAAGTACTACAAGATCGCATTTACCTTTTTGTTGATCGACTAAATCAAGAACTCTTGGAGCGCGCGCTTCGGGAGTTTCCGAATCACTTACATCAACTTGTAATAGCGCTACCCGATTCATAGCTTCAGTCTATTGAAAATGACTTGCTAGCAATGCGTAGATCTAGATATCCAGAACCAAGGTTGATGCCGTGCCGCGCGAAACACACGGATACATAACTCCGATTGCATCCTTGTCCTCATCACTCATCACTGAATCGAGGTGTACTGGCTGGCCCTTCAAAACTCGAACTTCGCATGGATCGGGTTTGGGCTTAGCAATCGTTGATCGCTTGACTACTGCAAGCGGAGGGCGAGCTGAGCTCGTTAACTTAAGTCCTCATGGCTTAAGTGCAGACGCCTATTTCACGAGCGCTTAAGCATGACTACCGTTTTGTGATTGGTTATCTGTCGGTGGTTCCTTTATCTGGCAGATGCGTTCGAGCCAAAGGGCTACGGTGGCAGTTAACAAACTCGCTAATGCCGTGATTGCAGAAATTTGAATCCGATTTGCTCCGGCACTGGAATAGTCTGCAGCGATGTTGGCAAACATCACTCCAACATAGAAACCGAATACTAAAGAGCCAACTCTAGAGGCCGACATTGCCAGCGCCGCTGTTCTTGCTGCAACGATTGGATGCAAGCGATTTATTGTTGCGCCTGGCTTCAGCCGAGCTCTAGTCATTAGGGTCCACATGAGCAGAGTGACAAAAACCAAGATCATTGCGATTGCCGAGCCAACCGATACCGGCATACCTTGGCCAAAGAAGGTTGGCCACAGCTGAGCAAAAGACCAACCAACGGCAACGGCAAGGATTGCAAGCACTGCCAACATGCTGATTTTTGTTTGATGAATCATACGTGCGCCACTAAAGCCAGATCGTTACGAAACCGAATTCCGCTGACTTCTATACCTTCAAGTAATTGCGCGACTGAGTTTTTTCCGGGAATTACAAAGTCCGGATCAAGCAATGACCAAGGCAATAAAACAAAAGCGCGCTCATGCGCCCTAGGGTGTGGCAGTTCCAACTCCGGAGTGGAACGAACTTCAGTGTCCATTGCCAGCAAATCTATGTCTAAAGTTCTTGGTCCCCATCGCTCATTGCGCTCACGGTTTTGCTCAAGTTCGATCTGCTGAGTTGCTGCAAGGAACTGCTCGGGAGACAAAATAGTCTTAACGACTGCGACCGCATTCAAATACTGTCCTTGCTCCGGACCGCCTACTGGATCGGTTTCAAAAACTGGCGATACCGAGTGGACTTGAGTACCCGTCAATTCATTTATCGAATCCAAGGCGTTCTGCAGGTATTGAATGCGATCGCCAAGATTTGAACCCAGGCTGATAGTGGCCTTCATTATGGCAAAGTCCTGGATACCGAGACATTCTCAAATGGCACTTCAATTGGAGCATTCGGCTTGTGCACGGTTACCGTCACGGAAGTGACACCGGAGATGTCTAGGCATTCTCGGGCAATCAAGTCCGCCAACTTTTCAATCAAATCAAATGGCTCACCAGTAATTGCGGCGTGTGCAATGTTCGCCAACTCGGCGTAGTTCACAGTGTCGCGAACGTCATCTGACTTAACTGCAGCAGAAAAATCTGAATTTACTTCAATATTCACTTTGAAAGTTTGGCCTTCACGTTTCTCTTGCTCAAAAACTCCGTGGTAGCCAATTCCAGAAACGCCTGTTAAGAAAATCTTGTCAGTCATTAGGTCTTTGCAATCCGATCTACTACAGCAATTGCATCACTCGATGACTTAACATCATGAACTCGCACCGCCCAAAGACCTCGGGCTGCCATAAGTGTTGAGATCGCGGTAGTGGCACTTTCGCGTTCATCTGAATCTCGAGCCACACCATCTCTTGCGAGTAGTTCACCAAGGAACTTCTTACGAGAAGCTCCCATCAGAATTGGAAATCCTAATTCTTCAAGGACATTTAAGTGCTTCAGTATTGGCCAATTCTGCTCAACGGTTTTTGCAAAACCTATACCTGGATCGATTGCGATTCGCGCTCGCGCAATTCCAGCCGCTACCGCAACGTCAACCTGCTGGCTAATCTCTCCAGCCACGTCGGCAACTACATCGTTGTAATCAGTCAGATTATTCATGATGTTTGAAGGGCCCCGCCAATGCATCAATATGTATGGTGTTTTCAAAGTTGCCACATAACTCAACATCTCGGGATCTGATTTCCCTCCACTAACATCGTTAACCATGCTCGCACCAGCATCGACAGCTGCGCGCGCTACATCGGCACGCATGGTGTCAATGCTGATTGCAACTCCAGAATCAACGAGCGCAGAAACAACGGGCACAACTCGATCCAATTCTTCTTGCACTGTAATCCGGTCGGAACCAGGTCGAGTTGATTCGCCGCCAATGTCGATGATGTCGGCGCCATCTTGAATCATTTGTAATGCGTAATTGGTCGCAATCTTTGGATCGTTAAACCTGCCTCCATCGCTAAAGGAATCTGGCGTTACGTTTAAAACTCCCATCACAAGGGTGCGATCTAGATTGCGCAAATTCTCTGGCAAGCCGCTTGGGTGCAACATGGAAAACTACTTACCGTTAATTAGCGACATCGCTTCAACGCGCGTTGAAGGGTCGCGTAGCTGACCACGAACAACGGATGTAAGAGTCGTGGAGCCAGGCTTACGAATTCCGCGCATCGACATGCAAAGGTGTTCACATTCAATAACCACAATCACGCCGCGCGCGCCCAAAATTTCTGTCATCGCATCAGCTATTTGAGTAGTTAGGCGTTCTTGTACTTGTGGTCGGCGGGAATACATGTCAACTAAGCGAGCAATCTTTGAGAGTCCGGTGATCTTGCCATCTTCACCTGGAATGTAACCAACATGTCCGACGCCATGAAATGGCAGCAAGTGATGTTCACATGTGGAATATATCGGAATGTCACGAACTACAACCAATTCGTCATGCCCTAAAGAAAAAGTTGTTGTTAAGACATCTTGCGCAGTCTGATGAAGTCCACCAAAAATCTCTGCATACGACTTAGCCACTCGAGCTGGAGTTTGGGCCAAACCTTCCCGATCTGGATTTTCTCCTATGCCAATCAGCAACTCTCGAATAGCGGCTTCTACTCGAGCTGCATCAAATGGTTGCAGCGCGGGTGGTTCGCTCAATCGCTCGATTGGATCGATGCTCACGCGTCAGCCTGAGGCGTTTCTGTGGCTTCTGGTTCCGCCTCTATTACCGGCTTTGGCCCGAATGCATTAGTCAGGGCAAGCGGAGGAACATCAACCGGTGGTCGGTCACTTGGGCTACGTCGTGCAGACCCAGTCCAAGCCGGGCGACCTGGGCGACGGTTCAGTGGTTCAAAAATTCGCTCAATCTCTTCACGATTCAGAGTTTCCTTTTCAAGCAGTTCAACAACTAGCGCGTCTAAAACATCGCGGTTTTCAGCCAAGATTTCATAGGCCTCGTGGTGCGCGACATCAATAAAGGCGCGTACTTCTTCGTCAATTGCCGAGGCCACTTCTTCGGAGTACTCACGGCCATGACCCATGTCGCGACCCATGAACACTTCGCCAGATTCAGCGCCGTATTTGATTGCTCCAAGACGTTCTGTCATACCAAACTGCATAACCATTTTGCGGGCGACTGAAGTTGCCTTTTCAATGTCATTGCTGGCTCCAGTTGTTGGATCGTGGAAAACCATTTCCTCAGCAGCGCGACCACCAAGCATGTAGGCAAGTTGATCTTGCATTTCGCTTCGGGTGGTTGAGTACTTATCGTTTTCTGGCAGCACCATGGTGTAACCAAGTGCGCGACCACGAGGCAAAATTGTTACCTTATGAACCGGGTCAGTATTTGGCAAGGCTGCAGCCACAAGTGCGTGACCACCTTCGTGGTAAGCCGTGATTAATCTTTCGTGTTCGCCCATTACTCGAGTTCGCTTTTGTGGGCCGCCGATTACCCGATCGATTGCTTCGTCCAAAGTTGCGTTGGTAATCAACTTCTGGTCGGTACGTGCAGTTAGCAATGCAGCTTCATTTAAAACATTTGCTAAGTCGGCGCCAGAGAATCCTGGAGTGCGACGAGCGACTGCAGTTAAGTCGACATCTTCGGCAATTGGCTTGCCCTTTGCATGCACTGCCAATACATCGCGACGTCCCAGTAAATCAGGAACATCAATTGCAATCTGTCGGTCAAAGCGACCTGGGCGAAGTAACGCAGGATCCAAAATGTCTGGACGGTTTGTTGCGGCAATCAGAATCACTCCAGTGTTGCCATCGAAGCCATCCATTTCAACCAACATCTGGTTTAGGGTCTGTTCACGTTCATCATGGCCACCACCCATGCCTGCGCCACGATGACGGCCTACAGCATCAATTTCATCGATGAAGATGATGGCGGGAGCATTTGCTTTAGCTTGTTCGAAAAGATCGCGAACTCGGCTTGCGCCAACGCCCACAAACATTTCTACGAAATCAGAACCAGAAATTGAAAAGAATGGCGCACCAGCCTCACCAGCGACAGCTCGCGCAAGAAGTGTCTTTCCAGTTCCTGGCGGCCCATATAGAAGTACACCCTTTGGAATTTTCGCGCCAAGTGCTTGGAACTTAGCAGGCTCTTGCAAAAACTCTTTGATTTCTTCTAATTCTTGAACTGCTTCGTCCGCACCTGCGACATCAGCAAAAGTAGTTTGTGGCATATCTTTGGTGATCATTTTGGCTTTCGATTTACCAAACTGCATGACCTTGCCGCCACCTTGCATCTGTCCCATGAAATAGAACAGCAAACCCAGAATCAAAATTATTGGCAGCACCGAAGCCAGCAAACTAACTAGGAAAGATTGCTTGGGAACTAAAACGTTGTATCCATCTGGCAAGTTACCTTTAGCTTTTTCAGACTTTAGTAAGTCAATTAAGTCAGTGCCCTGGCCCGCAATGTAGTTTGCAGTAAGTTTTGTATCGTCAGTCAGTGTGACATTAATAAATTGGTCTTTGTCCACTAACGTTACAGACTTGGCGCGCCCCTGTTGAATGTCATCAACGATCTTCCAGGTATCAACTTTTTCTGTTGATGAACTACCTGTGATCGTGCTGCTACCAATCAGCAAAGCCATTACGGCAAAAATTATCCAGGTTAGTGGGGATCGCAAAATTGACTTTATCTTCATGTTCTAGAAACCAACGCCCTTTAAAATCGCGTATTTAATTGAATCTTTACGGTACTACCCAATGGGCCTGACCGCTAAACTCAGTGACCATTATGTGAGCTCTGTTCGCTGCAAGCGACATACCCCATCGGGGAAATCCCCATACTTAGCGGGGTTTTCCCTATTGTTTAAGTGTGATCTTTAAGTCGGTGCTAAATGAGCGCCCATATCCTGAGCTAGACATAGCTAGCGAGGAATGGGGGTCGTTGGCTCCCCGGCAAATAAAGTTGTCAGATCTGTCGACGATTCGCAGCACCCTAGATCTAAACGCTCTACTTGCAAGTGATTCAACCTTCTTTGGTGACTTGTTTGCTCACGTAGTTCGCTGGAATGGCCAACTGTATTTGGAAGATGGGTTACACCGCGCTGTTCGTGCTGCCTTGCAAGGCCGGACCTCGCTGCATGCGCGAGTTATCGATCACCCGAGCACTTAAAGTCGCCCTGCTTCATGAACTCGGCGAAGGAAATCTTTAGTTTCATCTTGTTGCGGATCTGAAATAACTTGGGACGCCGGTCCCCGCTCAATAATGTTTCCATCTTTTAAGAAGCAAACTTCATCAGCAACTTGAGTTGCAAATCCCATTTCGTGAGTCGCTAAGACCATTGCCATGCCATCAGCTTTTAGATCTCGCACGATCGATAAAACTTCATTCACTAGAACCGGATCAAGAGCGGATGTAATTTCATCCAGTAACAGTAAGCGTGGCTTAACAGCAATTGATCGAATGATCGCGACGCGTTGTTGTTGTCCGCCACTGAGACGATCTGGAAATTGATCAGCCTTGTCGGATAAGTCAAAACGTCGAAGTAAAGTCATTGCTTCATCGTGAGCTTGAGACTTTGAAATCTTATGAACGCGGATTGGCGAAAGTGTGATGTTATCCAAAACGCTCATGTGTGGAAATAAGTTGAATGACTGAAACACCATGCCGAGTTTTTTTCGAACTTCATCAACGTTTATTTCTGGGTCGGAGATTTCTTTGCCATCAAGATAGATTGAGCCATCATCGATAGTGTCCAACAGATTTATACATCTCAATAACGTTGACTTACCAGACCCGGATGAGCCGATCAAAACTGTAGCTGTGTGGTCAGGCACGTTTAATGAGAGATTGTTCAAAACCACATTGTCTTCAAAGCTTTTGCGCAGGTTCTTGACTTCTAGTACGTTCATGCTGCGCCCTGCGCATTCTGACGTTTGATCGACTTGGCCAAGACTCGATCGGTGTAGCGAGTCAGTGGGATTGTGATTAACAAGAACAAAATTGCAGCGGTTACATAAGGTGTGTAATTGAAGGTGCGCGAACTTGCAATCTGCGCTGCTCGCACTGCATCAGTCACGCCAAGGATTGAAACTAATCCTGTGTCCTTTAACAGAGCAACTAGATCGTTTAGTAAAGGTGGCACAACACGCTTTAAGGCTTGTGGCAAAACCACATGTCGCATGGTTTGCGAGGAACTTAACCCAAGTGATCGAGCAGCTGCTCTCTGACTTGGATGAATCGAAAGAATTCCGCTTCGAATAACTTCGGCAACGTAGGCCGAATAAGTAAGCACTACGGCTGTAGTTCCGAGAATCAAAACACTATTTGTTAAGCCATCGATGCGCAGCGCTGGAACGCCAAATCCGACAAGCAAAATGACCAAAAGCAATGGCACTCCGCGGAAAATATCTACGTATGCGGTTGCCATGATTCGAAACGGAGTAAGCGCTGCGGAACGCGACGTGCGAAGCAGTGCCAGGACCATTGCGAAAATGCCGATGAGTATTGCGGCAATGATCGTGAGTCGAATGTTGACTACTAATCCCTTGGCAACAGCGCCTAGGACTTCACCGCCGTAAGACCAATCAAAAAATGTTTCTTTAACAGATTGCCAACCTGGAGAGGTGACAATTAACCGGATTAGTGATCCGATAACAATTACAGAAGAAAGAGTTGCGATTAGGGCTTTCTTGCGACCAATTGCTTTGCGAGATACCTGACGTTCAAGCTCGCGTTGGCTCGGAGTCCACGACAAAGCCCGACCCGAAGTTTCTCGGGCCGGGCTGTCGTTACTCATGATTTAACTAAACCAGAACTATTGAAGAACTGGTGCTCCAGCTTCAGTTGAAAGCCACTTTGCAGTGATTTCATCAAGCTCGCCGCTCGCGCGGATAGCATCCACTGCCTGTGAAACACAGGATGTGATTGGACTGTCCTTGGCTAGCAACAAACCGAAGTTGTCGCCATCACCAGTGGATGGAAGCTGACCAACAATGATGCCGCCTTCAACTTCTACGCCTGAAAGGTAGAACGCTGTTGGAAGGTCAACGACGATGCCATCGATCTGACCGTTCTTAAGCGCAGCTACAGCAGCAGCGTTGTCGTTGAATGCCTGTGGTTCGGATCCGAACACAGTTGAGATTGCGTCAAGCGATGTTGTTCCAACGCCTGCTCCAAGCTTTGCACCCTTAAGTTCTTCGATGGTTGTTAGGCCTTCAATTGGGCTGCCAGTGTAGGAAACGATTGCCTGTGGCGCTGAGTAGTAAGGGCTTGAGAAATCAACTGCTGCTTTGCGTTCTTCGGTGATTGAGAACTGCTGCAAGTTGAAATCGAAGTCCTTTGCACCTGGGGTAATTGCGCCATCAAATGTGGTGCGAACCCAAGATACGTCTTCAGCTGCAAAACCAAGTTCAGTCGCAACTGCGTATGCAACTGCTGCTTCAAAGCCTGCGCCTGATTCAGGGGCATCGTCGATGACCCATGGGTAGTAAGCAGGTTCGCCAGTTGCGATTGCAAGCTTGCCTGTTGTTAGCGTCTGCAGGCTTTCTGGTGCACAAGCACTTGCAGTGGTTTCGGCTGCAGTTGGTGCTGCAGATTCTGCGGTTTCTGATGACGATGAGCATGCGGATAGAAACAGCGCTGATGCTGCAACTAGGGCTATGCCAAATCGACGTGTTGATGCGTTATTCACGCTTGTCTCCTTGATACTTCAGGTGGCATGGGTCAACGGTTGTTGACCCATGTTGGGCCCTGTTATGGACCCGCGCTTGCCACTTACGTGGCCAGGTCCTCTTCCGGAGGCACCCCATCGCGGTCTGCAAGGGTTGTCGGATAGCTAGCCGGGACTTATCGCTATCACTCTTGACCTGCTCAAACAATAGCAACGATTTTGAATTGTGAAAAGTCGAGAGGTTTGATGAAACAATGAGGGAGTGCTAAACCTTGAATTCAATGAAACCATGCAGTTAGCCCTTGCCCTGGCTGCAAAAGCTTCGCAACAAGGTGATGTTCCAGTCGGTGCAATTGTTTTGAATTCCAAAGGTGACGTTGTTGGTCGAGGATTTAACACTCGCGAAGTTGATAACGATCCGATGAATCATGCCGAGATTGTGGCACTTCGAGAAGCTGCCTTGGCAAGTGGTTCCTGGCGACTAGATGATCACACTTTGGTTGTGACGTTAGAGCCATGCACCATGTGTGCTGGCGCTGCGGTGCAAGCTCGAATTGGGCGCATCGTTTTCGGGGCGTTCGACGAAAAGGCTGGCGCAGTTGGATCACTCTGGGATGTGGTTCGGGATCGCAGGTTGCCACACCGACCGGAAGTTGTGTCTGGGGTTTTAGCTGATGAGTGTGGCGCTATTTTGAGCGAGTTTTTCAAAGCCCAAAGATAATTCCACGATTTCTTATGTGTCTGAATAGCAAGTAATCTTGATCTCGGTATCGTGTCCGAGCGGCCGAAGGTGCAACTCTCGAAAAGTTGTGTGCGTGCAAGCGCACCGTGGGTTCAAATCCCACCGATACCGCCATAAATAGAAAACCCCCGTAATGGGGGTTTTCTATTTATTTGGAAGATGTTGTTGGGATTTGGGAGGAGCTTGCGCCAGCAAGCGACGGTTCCCACCGATACCGCCATAGAAAATGTCTTAACCATTTGGTTAAGGCATTTTCTTTTTCGTATTGCCGGGATTTGGGAGCGGATTGCGTGATTCGTTAGAATCACTGCAATCGGAGTGACAATCCGCGGTTCCCACCGATACCGCCATAAATAGAAAGCCCCCTGACTGTTCAGCTAGGGGGCTTTGAGTTATTTTCTTCAGAGGGTTTTCAGCGAGTTAACAACCTTGGTCAAAGAATCCTTGGCATCGCCGAAAAGCAGTGAGGTCTTCGGGTCAAACAGAACTTCGTTCTCGATTCCTGCGAATCCTGGACGCATTGAGCGCTTTAGGAAAACAATCTGCTGTGCTTGGTCAACGTTCAGGATTGGCATGCCATAGATCGGCGCACTCTTATCGTCGCGCGCTGCTGGATTTACTACGTCATTGGCGCCAACAACCAAGGCCACATCTGTCGATGGGAATTCTGGATTAATTTCATCCATTTCCTTGAGCTGTTCGTAAGGAACATTCGCCTCGGCAAGAAGTACGTTCATGTGTCCTGGCATACGACCGGCAACTGGGTGAATCGCGTAATCAACTTCGATTCCCTTAGCAACCAAGAGTTCTACTAATTCACGAATGGTGTTTTGCGCCTGAGCAACAGCAAGACCGTAACCCGGAACGATGATCACCTTACGGGCGTAACCCAACATGATTGCAACGTCTTCCGGTGATGCGGACTTAACTGGGCGATCTTCAGCAGATGCTGCTGAAGTTGTTGCCTTTGCGGTGAACGCACCAAACAGAGTGTTGGTAAGTGGTCGACCCATTGCTTTTGCCATCATGCGCGTTAGCAATGTTCCCGATGCACCAACAAGCGTTCCAGCAACGATCAATAGAACGTTGCCAAGTACGTAACCGGATGCTGCTACCGACAAGCCAGTGAATGCGTTAAGCAACGAGATAACGATTGGAACGTCCGCGCCACCGACAGGAAGCACAAGCAAGATACCCAGTACTAACGAAAGACCAAGTAGTAACCAAAGCAAAGTGTTTGTTGGATTAACAATTAGCAGAACTGCAGTAGCGACTGTTGCAACAGCAACACCGATTGTGATGAAGCGACCAAGTGGAATTACAACTGGACGAGATGTCATAAGTTCTTGAAGCTTTGCGTAAGTTAGTAGCGAACCTGTGAACGAAACCGAACCAACTACAACAGTGAAAATTGTTGCAGTCAGAATTGGAATACTTTCAGATTCAACTGCCAAGAATTCAATTACCGAAATTACTGCAGCAGCGCCACCACCAACACCATTGAATAGCGCAACCATCTGTGGCATCTGGGTCATTTGGACGCGGCGTGCTGCAACCCAACCGATGATTGAACCAATAGCGATCGCGATCAAAATTTCTGGCAAGTGCTTAACCGGCCCACCGTAATATTCTTGACCGTAGAAAAACACAACTGCAGTTGCAATCGCAGCGCCAGCGGCACCAAGTAAATTTCCACGACGAGCAGTCTTAGGTGAAGACAAACCCTTAAGCGCAAGGATGAATAAAACTGCAGCAAGTAGTTCGGCTAATCGGACCCAAGTTGGTGTGATTGCGGATGCCTGTTCAGCTAAGCGAATAGAGGTAGATGTCATTTGGAAACCTCTTCCTTCTCAGCCTTCTTGGGTTTAAACATTTCCAGCATTCGGTCAGTAACCACAAAGCCGCCGACCATGTTGATCGAAGCCAGAACAATAGCCACTAAACCAAGGTAAAGCTGGACATTGTCAGTTGCTTTGCCTGTTACCAGGATCGCGCCCACCAGCACAACACCGTGGATCGCGTTAGCGCCAGACATCAAGGGAGTATGAAGGATTGCTGAAACTTTCGACACAACTTCAATACCAACGAAAATGCTAAGTATGAAAATAGTTAATAGTGCGATTGCATCCATGACTATTCACCCTCTCCAGTTGCTAGTGCAGGCAAGTTAAGCGCCTCGCGAGCCATTGCGTTACGAATCTCGCCATTGAAGACAACGGCCGAGCCTTGCACAACTTCATCTTCTTCATCTGGTGTAACAACACCTTCAGCCGTCATCAAAGTTAAAAGTGAAACAACGTTTTGTGCGTAAAGCTTGCTCGAGTGAACTGCAAGTTGGCTAGCTGTGTCCTTGCAGCCAATCAAAGTGATTAATCCACCAGGAACATTTACAACTACATCTTGACCAGCAACACTGCCGTCAACGTTTCCGCCCGACTCTGCAGCAAGGTCAACAATGATTGCGCCTGGCTTCATTTCAGACATCATGTCTGTGGTGATAAGTGTTGGTGCTTTACGACCAGGAACTGCAGCAGTTGTGATTACAACATCAGATGCAGAAATGAATTTCTTCAATGCATCTTGCTGAGCCTTTGCGCGCTCTGGTGTCATTTCACGTGCATAACCTCCAGCGCCTTCAACTTCATCCAGACCAAGATCAAGGAAAGTTGCGCCCATTGATTTAACTTCGTCCGCACTTGATGCGCGAACGTCGTAGGCGCTAACAATTGCACCAAGACGCTTGGCGGTTGCCATAGCTTGCAAGCCTGCAACACCTGCACCGAGAACTAGAACTTTTGCTGCCGGAATAGTTCCCGCTGCTGTCATTAACATTGGGAAGAATTTTGGTGCGCGTTCTGCTGCGATAAGTACTGTGCGATAACCGGCGCAAAGTGCTTGCGAAGTTAGTGCATCCATTGACTGTGCACGGGAAATACGTGGCAAAACGTCGAAGGAAAGTGCAGTTACTTTTTTATCTGCTAACGCCTTTACAGTATGTGCATCATTTGTTGGTGACAGGAATGAAATCGTGATCGCGCCTGACTTCAGTTGGGAAATGGCGTCGTTTTCTAATGGACGAACTGAGGCGACAACTTCAGCAGTGTCTAGTGCCGATACGCCCGAAACGGTCGATGCGCCAGCGGCCTTATATTCGTCATCGTGATAACCCGCAGCCTGACCGGCACCTTCTTGGATCGACACAGTTAGCCCAAGCTTTATTAGCTTTTGAGCACCTTCTGGGGTTAAACCAACGCGACGTTCGCCTACCTTGGTTTCCGCTGGGACAAATACCAACATCAGTGATTCCGCCTTAGATCAATTAGGTACGAGCCTAGGGTGATCCTTAATGTACCGCAGAACCGCGTTGGACTTTTCGAACCTGCTGGGTGGCAATCGCGATCAAAATAAAGGAAAACAGGATCAAGGCGGCTCGCTGTGGGACCTGTTGGCTGAGGTAGACCCCGAGGAAGGTAGCAGGAACCCCAGCTAGGCCAGTGAGTACCGCAAATGCCACATCAAGATTGCCTTTTCGCAGGTTGGCAATAGTTCCCGAAATGGCAGATCCGACAATCACGGCAAGGCTGGTGCCACGGGCAGTGAGCGAATCCATGCCCGAGGCAATGATCAAGGCTGGAACCATAACGATTCCACCTCCAACTCCAAATAGCCCCGACATCACGCCAGCAAAGAAACCAACAATTGCTAAAAACACGATTGCGGCAGTTCCGTCAAGTAATTGGTGAGGCGTGGAGGACCAAATCAACCGCAACGCCGATAGATAGAGTAGCGCTGCAAAACCTAGTTGCAGGAACTTAAGTGACACTTGGCTTAAAAGTTTCACGCCATACAACGCACCAAAAATTGAACCAACTAGTAACGCAGCTGTTGCATTCCAATCCACATAACCCGATGCCGAATATCCGATTGCGCCGGCGACTGCGATTGGTAGCACTGCTGCCAGCGAAGTTGCATGGGAGCGCCTTTGATCAAGGCCCATCCACATTACGTATAGCGGCACCATTAAGAATCCGCCACCGACACCAAATATTCCAGCCAAGATTCCAGCCAGCAGTCCTACAACTAATGATTGTTGAACTTGGGTTCGAGTGATTGTAGAAAAAATCGCTATGCATCTCGCTTAAAGAACACTGCAGCGCCAATTACATAGATGCCAACTACCCAAGCCGAGAAAATCAATCCAGAATTTGGTTGGTCTGGCAAATGAGTTAGCCAAGCAGTTCCATTTGAGAATGGCAATATCTCGACAAGCCGATCCATTTTTCCTTTTGCCAGCATCGCAAAAAGAGTGACAAGACCTTCAATAACTGAAAAGGTTAAAAGTGGGAGCACAACACCTAGCGCTAAGTTTCGCGTGATCATCGTCAAGCTCATTGCAATTGCGCAATACGCAAAACCAAAAACTAAAACTTGCCACATATCAGAAGCTTCGCCGCCATTAATATTTAAGCCCGGACCTTCTGTTCCAATTGATCCTTCAGGTGCAATTGCGCCAATTACCCCAAGGACTGCCCAGCCTAGGAAAGTTGAGATCGTTACATAAACAGCAAGAACCAAAGTTTTTCCTAGTAGTACGCGTTCGCGTTTTGGAAACTCAGTTAATGTCAAACGAATTGTGCCGTAACGATATTCGTGGCCAAAAAATTGTGACGCAACAACTGACAGCATTACCAAGCATAAGAAGTTTGCATTAGTACTGTACAAACCCTTCCAAGTTTGTGCTCCAAATGCGCCATCTCCAAGGAATAGCGGTCCTGCGCCCAAAAGCCCAGTCACAACTAGGTATACAAGTGTCATGATCCAAGTCGCGCGCACTGACCAAAGCCGACGCCATTCGTAAATCAAATTTGAAATCATGAGGTTTCTCCAAGTCGGTATTCTTGACCAGATTCGGTCAGCTCAAGAAAGACTTGTTCCAAACTTGCAGTGCGCGGAGACAACTCAGATAGTGCAATTCCGTTTGTAAATGCGATCTCGCCAATTCGATCGGTTGTCTGACTAGGAATCACTATTGTGCGAGCGCCATCTGTAGTGGATGGGATTCCTTGTGCACTTAAAACCTCAGCAAGTTTTTCGCTCTGTGGGCTTCGAACAACTACTGCTGAACCCGTTGCCCGCGATAAAAATGCTGGCATTGATTCGGCAGCAATTAAAGTGCCACGAGCAATGACTACTACGTCGTCAGCAAGTAATTCCATTTCGCTGAGTAAGTGGCTGCTGACAAGAACTGATTTTCCCGTTGAAGCGTAATGCTTGAGGAAATCCCGAAGCCATTGAATTGATTGTGGGTCAAGACCATTTGCTGGCTCATCCAACATAAGAACTTGAGGATCGGAAAGGATTGCACCCGCTAGTCCAAGGCGTTGCCCCATTCCTAATGAGAATCCACCTGGACGCTTCTTTGCCACAGTCTCAAGTCCTACGAGTTTCAACACCTCGTGAACTCTGGCCTTGCTGATTCCAGCTTCAGCGCCAAGCATGCGTAGGTGTGAGTAAGCCGTGCGTTTTGGATGAAAGAACTTTGCATCTAGGTGGGCACCGATTGTTCTAGTTACAGGCAGGTGACTAGAAAGTTTTTTCCCATCGTAAAGCGTTTGGCCACCACCACCATCCAAGCCAAGCATCAATCGCATGGTCGTAGATTTACCGGACCCGTTTGGTCCTAAAAATCCAGTTACCCGACCTGGTTCAACTGTGAACGAAAGATTCTTGACTGCGTGAACATTGCGAAAATGCTTGTCTAGATTGATTGCTTCAATACGCATAATTTCACACTAACGCACGGAAACTTCGAAACCTAACTATTTACTAGTTATCTTCGGTTTTCTGTTCCCCACTAATTTCAGCTGGCCACTCAGCAAATGTATTTGAAATTGTAGTGCGACCGCTTGTAAAACGATTCAACAATTCTGATACTGATTCCTCAGACTCTTTGAGGTGTTCGTATGACTTATCAAACCAAAGAGTACGCAGTTCACTAATTCGTTGCTTTAGGTCTTCAAAAATTTCATAGTTCACATCTAGTGACCCGATTATGTTATCTCGATAAGCGACCGCTGCATTCTTAAGTGTGGCTGCTTCCGCCTGAGACTTGGCGATTGAACTACGCAAAATTTCATCAGCCTTCAATTGCGCCTGTGAAATAATTTGTTCTGCTTTACTTTCAGCTTGTTGAAGTTTGGCCTGCGAATCAGCCATCGCAGCTGCGTTGTTATTATATGCGGTTTCGCTCAAGGCACGTGCATCAGCACTTGCTTTTTCAACCATGGATTGCGCGGCATTCGTTGCCTCAGTTTGCAATCTCTTTGCCTCAGCCTGGGCTGACGACAACTGAGTTGTCGTGATTTTATCTGTTTCAATCCGAAGATTGTTTAGTTCAGCTTCAGTGGCCGCACGAAGAGCTGAGGTTTCTGCTTCTACAGCTGCGCGCTGAGTTTCCATTTCTCTTTCAACTTTTAACTTTAAAGCGTCTGCCTCAGTAATTACCTCGTTAGCCCGACGTGTTGCATCATCCAGAAGCTTTGCGATTACCTTTTGGTTTTCTAATGCCTGTGAGTCCGCATCATTTTGGGTTGCTTCGAGTAACTGAGCAGCTTGATCTCGTGCGGTCTCTAAAGTTGCGGTTGCTTCGGCGCGAAGTTTACGGGCATCAACATTTGCAGCTTCGCGAGTCTGGCGAGCATCTAATTCACAACTCGCACGAATTTGTTCGCGCTCAGATTCTGCTTGCTGCAACGTGTCTGTGGCTTGTTCGATCAACTTGCCTGCACGCGCGCGCGCGGCACGGATAATTACAGCAGCATCTTCAGCAGCAATCTGCGTTAATGCATCTTCGTCCATATCTATAAAACTGGGACGGCCAACGGCGCCTTCAAGCTCAGC
Organism: Actinomycetota bacterium; assembly: GCA_947486505.1. The sequence goes on from CANKTT010000005.1 coordinate 18,095, forward strand.
AATACGACTTTGGAGTGCGCTAATTGTGCGATCAGCTTCGGCGAAATCACGCACACCACTTGCGCTGGCATTTCCCGATTCGTCAGCCTTAAAGAATCGGCCTAAACCCTTGCTATCGCTCATTAGAATCCCTCACTGTTCCCGTAGGAAAATAATAGGGGCAGTACGTCTCATTTGGGAATTCGATTTGTCGTATTTAGCCGATCCTTAGCGAGAGCGGGAGCCACCTCTAGATCCACCGGATCGACCTTGTGGTCGGCCTCCGCCAGATCTGCTCGGTCCGCCTGGTCTACGCCCGCGGGCTGGTGGTTCTGCTGGCGGTTTCCACGCAATTCCAGTTGGTTCTTTCGCTCCCGTGATGGCGACTAATTCCTTCGACATTGGCTTCACCTTTACGACCTCAGGATCTACTCCAGCGCGGGAAGTCATTGCAGTTACTGCCTTTTGCTGACGAGGCCCGATCATTGTCACCACCTTGCCGGTCTCACCTGCGCGAGCTGTTCGCCCAGCTCGGTGCAGGTAATCCTTATGGTCATTTGGCGGATCGATGTGAACTACCAGGCTGACACCGTCAACGTGAATACCTCGAGCTGCAACGTCGGTTGCAACTAACACGTCTGTAATTCCTTCTTTGAATGCATTCAAAGTCCGGGTACGAACGGCTTGGGTTTTCCCACCGTGCAATGCGCCAGCTGGCACACCCTTGTTGGCAAGGTCCTTTGCGATGCGATCTACGCCGGCTTGAGTTCGAGCAAAGAACATGGTCTTGCCCTTACGGGAACCGATCTCGGCCAGGATCGCCGGCTTGTCCTCACTATATGTAATGAATAAGTAATGCGTCATTGTCTTAACTGATGCTTTGCCTGAGTTGGTTGCGTGCTCGACTGGATCGTGCAAATACTTGCGAACAATCTTGTCGACGTCAGCATCAAGAGTTGCACTAAAAAGTAGTCGCTGAGAGTTTGGCTTTGTCATATCCAGGACTTCAACGATCTGTGGCATGAATCCCATGTCACACATTTGATCAGCTTCGTCAAGAATTGTGATTTCGATTTTGCTTAAGTTGATATGACCTTGTTCAACTAAATCGTTTAAGCGACCGGGGGTTGCAACCACAATTGGCACGCCACGCTTTAAGGCATCAATTTGTTTTGCGTATGGCATACCGCCAGCGATTAATCGAATATCAAGGTCGACTGCTTGGGCGTAAGGCATCAAAGCATCAGTAACCTGCATTGCAAGTTCACGGGTTGGCACTAAAACAATTCCAAGCGGGTGCTTTGCAGTTGCTTTGCGATGTGCAAGCCGTGTAATCATTGCAAGACCAAAAGCTAGAGTTTTTCCTGAGCCAGTTTGTCCGCGACCTAATACATCGCGGCCACTGATTGCATCTGGCAATGTCTTTGCCTGGATTGGGAATGGAGAATCAATTCCTTGACGCTTTAGTGTGCTTAGTAATTCAGTTGAAACACCTAGTTCGGACCAGCTGCTTGATGCAGTATCTAATGCAACTTCCGCAGTGTCTTCTGTCATTGCGCTCTTGCTGCTTACGCGTTCAGTTGAGGCTTTCTCGCGTGGCAAACTCGACTTTGGTGCATAAACTTCGTCGCGTTTAGTGCGTGGTGCGCGGGCTGGTGCTTCGTCTTTGTAGGTACGTCGTGAACTAGTTGGTGCATCTTCGCGGCGAGCACGAGGTGGACGAGCTGGTGCATCGTCTTTGTATGTGCGTGGCGCACGAGATGAAACTTCGTCACTGTACTTGCGCGGTGCGCGAACTGGTGCATCGTCTTTGTAGGTTCGCCGTGAGCTAGCTGGTGCATCTTCACGGCGAGCACGACTTGGCGCTACGTCATCACGGCGAGCACGACTTGGCGCTACGTCATCACGGCGAGCACGAGGTGGACGAGCTGGTGCATCGTCTTTGTATGTGCGTGGCGCACGGGCTGAACGATCATCTTCATAACGATCGCGGGAACCACGAGTGCCTGATGGCTTTTCGCCACCTTTGCGCTGCGGCTTACCGGAGGGATTCCAAACATCATTACTCCGCTTGGCACCCCGAACTTCGGCACGCGGAGATTCAGCACGGCTACGAGCATCTGGGTCACGCGGTTCACGAGGGGCGCGAGATTCGGCCTTAGCCACCTTGGAATTTGGCTTGGCGCGCTTCTTGGCGGCAGTAGTTTTTGCGGCAGCATGGCGAGGCGATCCGGCTTTTGGCTTGGATTCGGTGTCGCGAGCGCGATCTCGTTCTAACTTTCGGGCGCGCGGCTTTTTCTTGGGACTTGAGGGAGTGGACATTAAAACCTTCTTTGGGGAATGCTCTTACGGTAGGCGAAAAAGGGCGCAAAACCTAATCGCCATGGCGGTTTTCAAGGTTTTGTCACTGCCCAATGGGAGACTAACCTCATGGACGTTACCTCACTTATTGTCATTGTCTTGGTCACCGCTATCACTACTGCCGCCATCGTCGGCATTGTCGTTAGTCGAGCCATGAAGAATCAGGGTGGTTTATCCGCTCAAGATATCAGACAACAAGTCGCTGATGCTGCTCGTGAACAGTATTTAACTACGGCACAGATGCTGGAAACTTCCACTGAAGCAAGGTTGCAAACAACCACGGCATCGGTTGCCGAGCAATCACGCGCTGCTTCGGCATCAATTCAAGAAATCATCAAACCGCTGGGTGAGAGCTTGAAGGCCCTTGATGCAAAAGTTGGTGACTTAGAAACTAAGCGCGCGGATGCATACGCTCGATTAGATCAACAAGTTACAAACACCACGGGCTTACTTGATACCTTACGAACCGAAACCACAAATCTTTCAAGTGCGCTTAGACGAAACGATGCGCGTGGAAGATGGGGTGAACTTCAACTACGTCGAATCATTGAGATGATTGGGATGTCTGAGCATGTTTCATTTGATGAGCAAAAGCAGCAAGTTGGTGATGGCTCTGGGCGCCCAGACGTAACCATACATCTGCCGAATAATCGCGTACTTTATGTTGACAGCAAAGCACCAATGAATTCATACCTGGATGCGATTAATGAAACTGATGTGGATCGACGCAAATCATTGTTTGATGCGCATGCAACAGCATTAAAGGGTCACATTAAATCTCTTTCTGGCCGCAATTACGTTGACGATAAAGAATCGCTTAATTACGTAATCATGTTTATTCCGACAGAATCATCGTTAGCTGCAGCTTTTGAGGTTTATCCAAATCTAATTGAAGATGCAGCGCAAGCGAAAGTCGTCTTAACTTCACCAACATCACTGGTCATTGCACTGAATACGATTGCGATGTTGTGGCAAGAAGATACCCAGGTTCGCAATGCGCAGGAAATGATTAAAGAGTCAGGTGACTTATATGGCCGCTTGATCACATTCATCAATCACTTCAGCAAGGTCGGCGACAACTTAAAGCGATCTATGGATACCTACAACAATGCAGTTGGATCATTTGATCGTTCCGTAATGCCAAAAGCAAAAGCAGTTGAAGAACTTGGACGCTTTACTGACGAGTTACCAAGTCCGGAGAAAGTTGAAGTTGATTTGCGAGAATCAAAATATGCAACGCATGAGACCCAGTTGGGTCTAGTTTCTGATTCCGATGAAGAAACTGCTTAAGGCTTTATTCTTATCCTGAAAATACGGGGATATCATTAGATCTTCGATTTAACTCCGGGTTACTAGTCACCTCTCGTAGCGCGCACGTTAAGTTTTTCTTATGAGCAACGCACCTATTAAGAGTGAATCATCTGAACCAGCACGGTCGTCGAATCCGTTTGGCTTAACGGATGACTACTCGGGCGAGAAGTCGAAGTTGCGAAAGAGTTTTGGTCGCAAAGAAGTGCTCTTCTTTTCAATCTGTTCTGTTATCGGTTTAGACACCATTGTCTTGGTTGCTGCAGCCGGACCTCTGGCGATGTCTTGGATGGCTGTTTTAGCGATTGTTTTCCTCATTCCCGCATCCATGGTTATTGCAGAATTAAGTGCTGCATTTAGTTCTCAAGGTGGGCCCTACCTCTGGGCGCGCCTTGCATTTGGTCGATTGGTTGGCACCTTGACTGCGGCTATCAGCTGGTTCAAGAGCCCAATCTGGTTTGGTGGCGTATTGGCTTTTGTTGCGGTAGCAACGGCAGAGACATTCTTTATGTCAGGCACGCAAATGTCGCAGTTCTCATTTCATCGATTTGCTCTTGCCTTCATCTGGTTGGGAATTATCGCAGCTAATACTTCGTTTCGAGCCGGTAAATGGGTTGCCGTTTTGGGTGTTCTTTCAAGATTGATTTTGATTCCATTTTTCACACTAACTGTCATCGCCTTTGGGATCGATAACGGGTTTCGCGGCGTAGCCTTTTCAGATTTTGGTTTGAGTTTCGATGGATTGCTAGCTTCAATTGGAATCATTCTTTTTGCCTTCTTAGGTTTAGAGAACGCAAGTGCAGCTGGCGATGAAATGACTGACCCTAAGCGCGATTTGCCTTATGCAGCCTTCAGAACTTCCGCTCTCGCAATTCTTCTTTACGGTTTTTCGATTTTTACCGTGCTTTTGGTGCTGCCTATCAGTCAAGTGACTGGAATGACCGGGTTCGTTGATGCAGTTAAGTCGGCATTCACTATCTACGGTGGAAGTATTGCTGAAGATGGAACCGTCACACTCACGGGCGCCGGCAGCTTTCTTGGCGCAGTTGCAGGTGTACTAATTCTTGTTGCCGTCTTCTCAACTGGTGTTACTTGGTTGATGTCCACAAATCGAAATCTGGCAATGGCGTGCATTGATGGGGCTGGGCCGCGCTGGGTTGCATTCACTAATCCTCGTTACGGGACTCCGGTGCGACTCAACAATATTACTGGAGTGATAGCAAGTGGAATCTTGATTCTTGGCTATCGTCTCAGTGATGGTGACATCGCAAAATATTTTGGAGTGGCAATAGGTTTTGCAGTCGCTTTATCTCTAGTCATTTATTTGGCCATATTCCCTGCCTTTTGGGTGCTGCGAAATAGGTATCCAGAAATAGAGCGTCCATACCTAGTTCCCGCTCACCGAACAGTTTCCATATGGCTGACTGTGGTTGTTGCGTTTGGAATTGTCCAGCTGCTCGCTCCTGGACTGGGCGATAGTTGGTTTAGCGATGCATACCGTCCTGCAGGATGGGTTGCAGATCAAGGGCGTCCCTATTACTTAACACAGTTAGCAATTTTGGGGATTATCACTCTCTTTGCACTCATGTTCTGGTTGATAGGAAGACGTAATCTGCATCATGCGCCGCCAGTTGACGAACCTAATGTTGAGTTGGATGAAGTCGAATTAGAGCCCGCATCCGAAAACTAAACAGTCTTTGCCGTACGGTTACAACATGATTACATCTGTCAATGAAGTAGCTGTGGCTGAAGCCTTAGTCGCTAAATACGTAAGCGATCTAAGCAACGAAGATGTTGCGCATGATTCACTCTTGCCGGATTGGTCACGCGGTCACGTACTTTCTCATTTAGCAAACAATGCACGCGGACTTTCAAACTTGATCGAATGGGCGCTAACTGGTGTTCGGAAAGATATGTATGTATCTGTTGAGCAGCGTGGTTTAGATATTGAAAACGACGCAAAACGTCCAGGCCAGGAAATTGTTGCTGACTTTCTTGAACAATCCAAGATATTCACAGCGAATCTGGACCGATTAATGACTGGTCCTATTTTGAGTGAAGAGGTCGTTTTAGGAAATGGCTCACAGGTTCATCCTCACGAGATAACAACTTTGCGAGAACGCGAACTTCTAGTTCATCTCGTTGATTTGGGGCTTGGATATAAAGCCAACGATTGGACTCTTGATTGGTCCGTCAAAACTCTAAAGAGCGTAAGCGCTGGAAAGCGCAAGGAGCGGGTTAATTTTCGACTTTTGATTGCTGGTGATCACACCTGGACTATGGATCAAAATGGGATGACAGATATCTTCGGGACTCCACAAAGCCTGGCAGCCTGGTTAATGGGCCGTGAACCCGATGACAAACTTGTCACATCAGATGGTTCACCTCTTGGCAAACCACCGCTGTGGCTCTAAAGTCGAAACGTAACCTAGGAAAGTGAACCGTCATGTCTGAAGAACAACCAACAATTACTGTTCGAGAAAATGGATCTTTACGCGTTAAAGGCGCTACCTTGATCGGTGCTGACGGAAACGTTATTAGTGACAAAGAAACGTTTTCACTTTGTCGTTGTGGTCACTCGAAAGATAAACCATTTTGCGATGGGGCTCATCGTGAAGCGGGCTTTGAAGATCCAGGCACTCACGCTCCTGTTGAATAATGGAACTCCTTGGACTTAAGGGTCGCTGGAACGAAGTTCTTGATGAACTTGAAGCAACCAATCGCATTGCTTGGCTTGCATTCTTTGATGCCAGGTTGGCCCTTCTAGAAAATGGAATGCTGACTTTGGATTTTTCTGATGCCAATAAGTTTCAAGATGGACATGATATAAAAAGCACCGTCTCAAATGTTTCTTACGACGCACTTGTTGCAGCAATTGAAAAAGTGACTGGCTTAACCCTTACTTTAGATTTCAGTTAGGTTGGGTCATGCTTTCGAAGAAAAAAACGATTTCTCTGGTGATCGGAATTGTGCTGGTTGCCATCGTTGGCTACTGGCTCACGAATCGAGATGAAGTAAGAGCTCCGCAGGCCGTAGCTTCGACTCTGATTGCACCCAGTGTCAGTCCAAGTCCCAGTGTCAGTCCAAGTCCATTACTTCGAACCATATCTATAGTTTCTAGCGGCGACATTCTTTTGCACGAAAGACTCTGGGCTCAGGCAAAGACTGATGGCACTGATGGTAATTGGGATTTTTTTCCTCAGCTATCTGACCTAGAACCAATTTTCGGCGCTGCTGATCTTGCGCTTTGCCATTTGGAAACACCTCTTGCTGAACTTGGGGTGGGCTACCAGGGTTATCCAATTTTTAATTCCCCACCACAGATAACCGATGCAATTACCAAGCTTGGCTTTGATATGTGCGGCACGGCGTCAAACCACAGCTTGGACCAGGGCTTCTCTGGATTAAAACGGACTATTGAAACATTGGATGCAGCCGGAATTCCTCACACCGGAACCGCGGTCTCGCAAGAGGCAGCCGGGCAGCCATTGGTTATGGATGTGAAGACTGAAAATGGTTTCGTAAAGGTTGGCATCTTGTCCTACACATATGGATTTAATGGATTTGAACGGGATTCCGATAAAACTTGGAGTGCCAACCTAATCGATCCCACAGCCATCGTTGCTGAGGCAAAATTGGCGCGGTCGCAAGGGGCTGAGATTGTTGTAGCCAAAATGCATTGGGGTAGCGAGTACACAAACATGCCAAATGACTTTCAAAAATCTGTTGCTCAACAGTTGGCTGACTCAGGGGAAATCGATTTAATCGACGGCTCACACAGTCATTCCGTGCAGCCGATAACTCAGATCGGTAACACTTGGATTGCTTACGGCCATGGAAATTTTGTAGCCGCTCAGCGCGAACCGATGACCATTAAGTCCGAGGGTTTGGTCACGCGCTGGAATTTTGTCGAAGACGCTTCTGGAAAGTTTTCACTATCGTGTGTTCAAGAAATGCCAACATTCATTCGTGACAATCTTCCAGTGCGCGTTATTGATGTGAACAAAGCTCTCGAGACTGGCGAATACCTTGGCGAAACTAAAGAACGCTTAGAACTGGCTAAGACTCGAACAGATGAAACCGTTCGGGCACTTGGCTTTAAGAATTTTTGCAAGTAAAACTATTTAACTTTTGCAGTACTAACTGTTAAGTAAAAAGTCGGTGCTGTGCCCCTACTTGTTCCTGTCACCTTGACTGCAAGAAACTTTCCCTTGTAAGCCGATATAACTGGAAGAGTGTTCTTTGTTGCTTTAGCAATTGGCTTACAGGTTTTTGGAATCGTCTGAGTCATGGTCTTGACCTGAGTTGTGCATGAGTACCAAGCGTAGGCAATTACGGGCTTTGGAACACCAATCCAGGTTCCTGGTTTTACAGTTAACTTATTGGTGCCTTTTTTCGAAGAAATTGCTTTACCGCTGATACTTGGTTTTGGCTTTTTTAGATCAAGAGTTGCTCTATTGCTCTGCCATTTTGCATACAAAGTTTTGTCTCCAAAAACCGACGGGGTGTAAGGGAACCTGATTATTGCGCCGGTTGCTGTCTCCGACCAGCCAAGAAAAGTGTGCTGGGAGCGAGTTGGCGAAGTGGGAGCAAGTGGGATTGGCTTTCCAAAAAATAGAGTTTTACTTGCTACTGCTGAGCCACCTTGTGAATTGAATGAAAGATCAAAAACTCCATTGCTTACGGATAACCCTCCCCAGGTTGGTTCGGCATCAAAACCCTCAGCCGTTGGCCTTTTATAAGCCACAGCTGTAGATGAATCGTCAAAGTCTGATTCGAGTGTAGGTGCATCACCCAAGAAGTAGAGCCGTTGCAAAGACGGTGTCAAC
>CANKTT010000006.1 GCA_947486505.1 Actinomycetota bacterium
GGCTTCGTAGAAGTTGATGGCACTGATCGCGATGTATTCCTTCATTACTCAGCTATTGAGGTTGATGGATTCAAGACCCTGGAACAGGATCAGCGAGTTGAGTTCGAAATCGGCGAAGGCCCAAAGGGTCCTCAGGCAGAGCACGTACGCCCGGTTTAAGACCAACACCTTATACAAAAGGACTCGAGATTTTCTCGAGTCCTTTTGTTATGTCCAGGTCAACCCATCTATGAATGAGCAATCGAAATAGGCTAGGGACATGTCAGATCGCGAAGCACTTCGTCAGCAAATAATCGATAAAGCAGTTGTACACGGCAAGGTAGTACTTTCCAGTGGCAAAGTAGCTGACTACTACGTGGACCTTCGTCGAGTAACTCTTGATTCAGAGGCAGCGCCCATCATTGGTCGAGTTATGTTGGAGCTGACAAAAGATTTAGATTTCGATGCAGTCGGCGGATTAACACTCGGTGCAGATCCTGTAGCAACTGCAATGCTTCACGCTGCTGCTGCGCAAGGTCGCAAATTAGATGCCTTTGTAGTTCGTAAAGCCGAAAAGGCTCATGGACTCCAGCGTCGTATCGAAGGACCAGATGTTAAGGGCCGTCGGGTACTTGCCGTTGAAGACACCAGCACTACCGGCGGTTCAGTTATGACTGCCGTTGAAGCACTGCGCGAAGCTGGCGCGGAAGTTGTTGCAGTGGCAGTAATTGTGGAACGAGCAGCGCAACCGACTATCGAAGCTGCTGGACTTGATTATTTGTACGCGTACAACTTGCCAGACTTAGGACTTTAATTCTTACTCTGCTTGCGCTGGCGCAAAACCTCAATAACGACTGGAACCAAACTTAAGCCAACAATTCCAATTGTGACGAGTTCGATGTTGTCAGCAACAAAATCAATGCCACCGAAAAAGTATCCGGCCAAAGTAAGACTTACTACCCAAAGGATTCCGCCGATAGTGCTGTAGGTCGCATAGATTCGGTAATTCATCTGTGCCACACCTGCCATGCTGGTAATCACAGGTCTTACTACTGGAACAAATCGAGCTAAGACGATTGCACGTGGGCCATGCTTCTCAAAAAAGTTTTGAGTCACAACGACATACTCTTGCTTGAAGAACCTAGAGTCAGGACGACTAAAGAGCTTTGGTCCAAATTTTGCGCCGGTCCAGTATCCAATCAAATTTCCTAAAATTGCAGCGACCGACATCGCAATGATTGCAATCCAAACTGGAGTAGATATGAATCCGGTGGCAAGCAGAATTCCCACAATGAATAGAAGCGAATCACCTGGGAGAACCAGCCCGATTAGCAGCGCACATTCAATCAACAAAATCCCACACGCAACAACAAGTGCCAAACTGCCAAAGCCTTTAAGCAACCCTTCTGGGTCCAGGAATCCAGCTGCTTGAATGGATGTTGCGAATTCGAATTGGGTAGTTGCAATCACCATATGACTGTACCCGTGACACAATAAGAACGTGGTCTGCGGCAAGCCCGAGCCCACAGATTTATTGATTCCAGGAGTCTGCCAAATGCCTATTGCTAGTCCAGAAATTTACAACGAGATGCTTGACTGCGCCAAGGCCGGCGCATTCGCTTACCCAGCGATTAACTGCACTTCGTCGCAGACCATTGTTGCTGCGATTCGCGGTTTTGCTGAAGCCGAGAGCGATGGCATTGTTCAGGTTTCATGGGGCGGCGCAGAGTTTGCATCAGGACAAGGTGTCAAGGACATGGTGATTGGTGCAGTCGCACTTGCAGAATTCGCCCACGCAGTTGCTAAGGGTTACAGCGTTAACATCGCAATTCATACCGATCACTGCCCAGCCGAAAAACTTGATGGCTTTATGCGTCCATTAGTTCAGATTTCTGCCGATCGCGTTAAAGCCGGGCAAGGCCCGCTATTTCAATCCCACATGTGGGATGGCTCGGCAGTTTCAATGAAAGAGAATTTAGCTGTCGCTGACGAAATGCTAGATAAGTGTGCTGCTGCGGAAACAATTCTTGAAATTGAAATCGGCGTAGTTGGTGGCGAAGAAGATGGTATTGAAGCATCACACGATGCCAAGTTGTTCTCAACACCTGAGGATGCATTAGCTATGGCTGACCGTCTTGGTCTTGGCGAGCGTGGTCGCTACCTGGTAGCTGCAACTTTCGGAAACGTTCATGGTGTTTACAAGCCTGGCAACGTGGTTTTAACTCCAGGTATTTTGAAGGAACTTCAAGATGCTGTGCAGGCAAAGCACGACACCAAGGACAAGCCACTTGATTTGGTCTTCCATGGAGGTTCTGGTTCATTGCTTTCTGAAATCCGCGAGTCACTGGATTACGGCGTAATCAAAATGAACATCGATACCGATACCCAATACGCATTTACTCGTCCAGTGGCTGATCATGTGTTCAAAAACTACGACGGCATTTTGAAAATCGATGGCGAAGTTGGAAATAAAAAGATTTACGACCCACGCGCATTCGGTAAAGCTGCTGAAGCAGGTATGGCAACCCGTGTAGTTAAGGCTTGCGAAGACCTTCGCTCAACCGGAACGCGGATCAAGTAATGACAATCGGACAAGACTTACTTGATGGACCGCCGCCAACACTGCTTCCAGCAGATAACCGCGCCTTAGAAGCAATCGCTGCAGGTAAGTCACCTGAAGCAGTGGCTGCCGAATTCCCAGAAAGCAGCTTGGCTTGGGCCGCGCTTGCGGATCAAGCTTGGAATGAAAAACGAATCATTGAGTCGTATGCCTTTGCACGTGTTGGTTACCACCGTGGACTTGATGCGCTTCGCAAAAATGGCTGGAAAGGTTTTGGACCAGTTCCCTACAACCATGAACCAAATCGGGGATTCCTACGCTGCCTAAATGCCTTAGCTCGCGGCGCAAAATCCATCGGAGAGTCGGCAGAAGCCACTCGATGCGCCCAGTTTTTAACGGACTGTGACCCGGCTGCAACACAAGCACTAGCCGAGTAACTCCACGCCATAAATAAGGACTAGCCTTATCTAGGTTCATCGAGATGTAAGGGGAATTGCCATGCCTGCCGTAGTGCTAGTTGGTGCTCAATGGGGAGACGAAGGTAAGGGTAAAGCTACCGACCTTCTTGGAAGCCGTGTTGATTATTGTGTCCGCTATCAGGGTGGAAACAACGCAGGTCACACCGTTGTAATCGGTGATAAAAAGTTTGCTCTTCACTTGTTGCCAAGTGGCATCCTGACACCTGAAGTAACTCCAGTAATCGGTAACGGTGTTGTAATTGACGTTGCAGTTTTGTTCGAAGAAATTGATGGCCTAGAAGCCCAAGGTGTTGACACATCTAGATTGTTGATCAGTGCTAACGCTCATTTGATTACTCCGTATCACGTCACACTGGACAAAGTCACTGAACGTTTCTTGGGGAACTCTAAGATCGGTACCACTGGACGTGGAATCGGCCCTTCATACGCGGACAAGATTTCGCGATTAGGCATCCGGGTTCAGGATCTTTTCGACGAGAAGATCCTTCGTGCAAAAATCGAGGGTTCACTTCTAAGCAAGAACCAAGTTTTGGTCAAAGTTTTCAATCGTCGCGCAGTAACTGTTGATGAAGTTGTAGAAAACTTAATGGAACATGCCGAGCGGTTACGCCCATACGTTGCAGATACATCATTGCTTTTGAATCGTGCACTGGATGAAAACAAAGTTGTTTTGCTTGAAGGCGGACAGGGAACTTTGCTCGACGTAGACCATGGAACGTATCCATTCGTCACGTCCAGTAACCCAACAGCGGGAGGCGCATGTGCGGGATCTGGAATCGGACCAACCAAAATCACAGGTGTTGTCGGAATTCTTAAGGCATACACAACTCGTGTTGGCTCGGGTCCATTCCCAACTGAACTTCTAGACGAAGATGGCGAAAAACTTCGCACCATCGGTGGCGAGCGTGGCGTTACAACTGGTCGTCCCCGTCGTTGCGGCTGGTTCGATGCTCCAATCGCCCGCTATGCAACTCGTATTAACGGATTGACCGACATCTTCTTGACGAAGCTTGATGTCTTGACAGGTTGGGAAAAGATTCCAGTTTGCGTTGCTTACGACATTGATGGCACTCGCACTGAAGAATTGCCGATGACTCAAACGGAATTCCACCACGCAAAGCCGATCTATGAAATGTTGCCAGGCTGGACTGAGGACATCAGTGGCGCAAAAACTCTTGACGATCTTCCGGCTAATGCACGTTCGTACATTAAGTTCCTTGAAGAAGCCAGCGGCGCCCCGATCGCTGCCGTCGGCGTAGGCCAAGATCGCAATGCCACAATTAGCATTAACGATCTACTACGAAAGTAGTTAAATGAAAATCGCTTCAGTCAAGAATGAGTTTGGCGATCCTATTGGCCTACCGGTTGATGAAGTAACTCGACCAGGTCTTCCTGACGAATCTGTAACGCTATCTGGTAACTATTGCTACCTAGAAGTTTTGGATGCAGACAAGCACGTCGCGGATCTTTGGTCAGTTTATTCGTTAGATACTGATGGTCGACTTTGGACTTACATGCCACAAGGGCCGTTCAAGAGTGAAGCTGATTATCGAGTTTGGGTTGAAGGCGCGCAGCACAAAGCTGATCCATTCTTTTATGCGATCATCGATAGCGAGACTGATAAAGCAGTTGGTGTTGCTTCTTTCTTGCGCGTTGATCCAGTCTCCAGTTCGATTGAAGTTGGTTGGATTACCTATTCGCCAGTCATTCAGCAAAAGCCAATTGCTAGTGAAGCTATGTACTTGATGATGAAATATGTATTTGATCTTGGCTACCGACGCTACGAGTGGAAATGCAATTCCCTAAACCAACCATCGATCAATGCAGCGATGCGATTGGGTATGTCCTTCGAAGGACTGTTCCGTCAGGCCACAATGGTTAAGGGTCATAACCGCGACACAGCTTGGTTTGCAATTCTTGATCGTGACTGGCCAGTAGCTCAAGATGCTTTCGTAGCCTGGCTTGATCCAGAAAACTTTGACGCAGATGGCAACCAAATTCTCCGTCTTTCTGACCTGACGGCTCCAATTGTCGAGTCCCGCTGGCCAAACTTAAGCCTTGACGTCCAGCGCTAGGTAGATTCGCCCCTTAAGTTCGCCAGGTTATTGCCACAGGCGTAGCATTGTCTCGACCACTTGGTAAGAGGAGTTGCTAAACCATGGAAGCCAATACAGCCCGCGGCAAGGAAGTTTACGATCTAGACCGCAATCACGTATTTCATTCTTGGAGCGCGCAAGGTGCTCTAAACCCAATGCTGATCCAGGGTGGTGAAGGTTCATACGTTTGGGATTACGACGGCAACCGCTACCTTGACTTCTCAAGCCAGTTAGTGAACGTAAACATCGGTCACCAGCATCCAAAAGTTGTTAAGGCAATTCAGGATCAGGCTGGCAAGCTAACAACAATTGCGCCACAGCACGCAAATGATATGCGCGGCGAAGCTGCAAAGCGGATTGCTGATCTAGCACCCGATCACATGAATAAAGTTTTCTTCACCAATGGTGGAGCCGATGCAGTCGAGAATGCAATCCGTATGGCACGCATTCACACCCGCAAGCACAAAGTACTTTCGTTCTACCGTTCGTACCACGGCAACACTGGTTCAGCGATCAATGCAACTGGTGATCCACGTCGTTGGCCAAATGAATTCTCTGCTGGTCACGTTCACTTCTTTGGTCCACACCTTTACCGTTCAAGCTTCTGGTCAGAAAATCAGGAACAAGAACGTGACCGCGCACTGGCTCACTTAGCTGAAGTTATTAAATACGAAGGTCCAAACACAATTGGTGCTTTGATCATCGAAACTGTTGTTGGTACCGCTGGCGTCCTGATTCCACCTCCGGGTTACTTAGAAGGCGTGCGCAAACTTTGTGACGATAATGGAATTGTTTTGATTCTGGATGAAGTTATGTGTGGCTTTGGACGCACCGGTGAATGGTTTGCCTTCGATGCATTTGATGTAAAGCCTGACTTGTTTGTATTCGCTAAGGGTTCAAACAGCGGATACGTTCCAGTTGGTGGCGTAGTAATCAGTGATGACATCGCGGCAACTTTCGACAGCCAAGTTTTCCCTGGTGGTTTAACTTACTCGGGACATCCACTTGCTACAGCATCAATCGTGGCAACTATCGATGTTATGAAGGAAGAGAAGATTGTGGAAAACGCCAAGCACATTGGCGAGAACATTCTTGGACCAGGTCTTAAGGAACTAGCGGAGCGTCACAAGATCATTGGTGAAGCTCGCGGTAAGGGTGTCTTCTGGGCGCTTGACCTTGTTAAAGATCGCGAAACCAAGGAAATGATTGCACCTTACGGTGGCACATCTCCTGCAATGGGCGAACTTGTTGCCTCAGCCAAGAAGCATGGCTTGATGCCATTCACTAACTACAACCGTTGGCACATCGTTCCACCTTGCAATGTTTCTGAAACAGAAGCCAAGGAAGGTTTAGCAATCTTGGACGAAGTATTTGCTGGTCTAGGAAAGTACTACGAAGGTAAGTAAGTCTTAAGAAAAATCCCGAACCTAGTGCGAATCTAGGTTCGGGATTTTTTTGTTGTGCGTATTGGCAATAGGCTTAGGAAAGTGTTAATCCTGGTTATTGGTCAAGGTGCACGAGAGCACGCCATAACCCACACCCTGCTACGAGACCCGAACGTAGAGGTTATTTGTGCGCCAGGAAATCTAGGTATTGCCCGGATCGCCCAGATTGCATCAGTTGATATCAATGACAATTCTTCAGTGGTCGCGTTAGCAAAAACCCACCAGCCAGATCTCGTAGTAATTGGGCCTGAAGCTCCTCTGGTTGCAGGGGTTGCGGATGCACTTCGTGCTGCAGGATTTGTCGTCTTTGGCCCAAGTAAAGCGGCTGCTGCATTGGAAGGCAGCAAAGCATTTGCTAAAGAAATTATGCAAGCCGCCGGGGTTCCAACTGCGGATAGTAAGTATTGCCAAACAGTGCCAGAGGCAAGAGCAGCACTTGAATTATTTGGTGCGCCTTACGTAGTTAAAGACGATGGCTTAGCAGCCGGCAAAGGCGTCGTTGTTACAGATTACTTTGATGCTGCAGTTGCTCATGTGATGGCATGCATCGACAGTCGCGATGGCGGCGCAGTTGTTATCGAAGAATTCTTAGACGGCCCAGAAGTTAGTTTGTTCGGTGTAAGTGATGGTACGACGATTGTGCCACTGACTCCAGCACAAGACTTCAAGCGCGTTGGTAATAACGATGAAGGACCGAACACTGGCGGCATGGGAGCATATTCACCACTGCCTTGGGCGCCTAAAAATTTCGTCACTGACGTGACAAAAAATGTTTTGCAGCCGATGGTTGACGAAATGAATCGCCGAGGCATTCCTTTCCAAGGTTTACTTTTCGCTGGACTTGCTGTCACAAGTCGGGGAGTTCGAGTAATTGAATTTAATGCCCGCTTTGGCGATCCAGAAACTCAAGTTGTTTTAGCCAGACTTAATTCGTCTCTAAGTGAATTGCTATTGGCTGCAGCTACTGGAAAACTTTCCAGCCTGCCCGAACTTGAGTGGAAGTCAGAATCAGCAGTCACAGTTGTCTTGGCAGCTGAAGGTTATCCAGACTCGCCAAAGACTGGCGCCACCATTTCTGGAATCTCGGACGCCGAGAAGCTTGGCTTAACAGTTTTCCACGCTGGAACTAAGTCCAATGAAACTGGAGAAATTCTGGTTAGCGGTGGGCGAGTGCTCAGCGTAACTGCGACCGGCAACGATTTAAGCGATGCACGGCGCCAGATCTACACCGGAATTGAGAGAATTGAATTCGACGGGGAACATCACCGCTTAGACATTGCAGAAAAAGCAGCACTTGGCCAGATTGATTTGGGAGAACATTATGGATAATTCGCAATCAACCAAGCCAGCTATTCCAAACATTCTTGCCAGTCGTTATGCGTCCAATGGCATGGCAAACATCTGGTCTGCGGAAAACAAAATTGCAATTGAGCGTCACCTTTGGATTGCAGTCCTTAAGGCACAAAAAGATTTAGGAATTGATATTCCGCAGGAAGCAATTGCTGCATACGAAAAGGCATTGCCCAACATCAATCTCAACAGTATTAATGAACGTGAGAAGTTAACTCGTCATGATGTTAAAGCGCGAATTGAAGAATTCTGCGAACTTGCTGGGTTCGAACATATCCATAAGGGAATGACCAGCCGGGACTTAACTGAAAATGTGGAACAGCTTCAGATTGTTGAAGCCAGCTATTACATCCGGATCAAGGCTTTGGCTACGGCATCACGTTTAGCTGAACTAGCAGTTCGCTACACCGATGTGGCACTAACTGGTCGCAGTCATAACGTTGCAGCCCAGACAACAACTTTGGGTAAGCGCTTTGCCTCTGCAGCCGAAGAACTATTGCATTCCATTGAACGACTAGATGATCTATTGAGCCGGTACCCACTTCGCGGCATCAAGGGCCCAGTAGGAACTTCGCAAGACATGTTGGATCTTTTTGGTGGCGATGCCAGCAAGCTTGCTGAACTTGAAACTCGAATTGCAGATCATGTAGGCATTAAGAACGTCCTTACAAGCGTTGGTCAGATCTATCCTCGCTCTTTGGACTACGAAGTTTTGACTGCGTTAGTTCAGCTAGCGAGCGCACCAAGTTCGCTAGCAACCACAATTCGTTTGATGGCTGGACATGAACTGGTAACAGAAGGCTTTAAAGAAGGCCAAGTTGGTTCAAGTGCGATGCCACACAAAATGAACACTCGTTCCTGTGAACGGGTAAATGGCTTCACTGTGATCTTGCGTGGCTATGCATCCATGGCTGGCGAACTTGCTGGCAATCAATGGAATGAAGGCGATGTGTTCTGCAGCGTTGTTCGCCGCGTTGCATTGCCGGATTCGTTCTATGCAATTGATGGTCTGTTTGAAACTTTCTTAACTGTCCTAGAAGAATTCGGCGCCTTCCCAGCGGTAATTGATCGCGAACTTTCTCGTTACTTGCCGTTTCTTGCTACAACCAAGATTTTGATGGCAGCAGTTCGCAATGGTGTTGGCCGCGAAACTGCGCATGAAGTAATCAAGGAACACGCAGTTACTGTTGCGTTAGAGATGCGCGGACCAAACGGTGGCGATGGCAATGCAGTGCTAGATCGACTTGCCGATGATTCCCGTCTCGGCATCAATCGGGAAGATTTAGAAGCGTTGATTTCAGAGCCACTTGAATTCACTGGCGCTGCCCGTGATCAGGTTGCTGCGGTGGCGGCTAAAGTTTCAAAACTCGTCGCAACTTCACCCGAAGCTGCTAACTACCGACCGGAGCCAATCCTGTGACAATTCAGCCCACCGACTATGACTTAGGTGCTGAGTTCAAGCATGTTTACTCTGGCAAAGTCCGCGATCTTTATGAAGCTCCAGATGGTCGATTGCTGTTTATCGCCAGCGATCGAATCTCGGCTTACGACTGGGTCTTGCCTTCTGTAATTCCAGACAAGGGCAGAATCCTGACTGCAATGTCGATGTGGTGGTTTGATCGCCTGCAGGGCATTGTGCCAAACCACATCCTCTCGACTAACGTTCCAAACTCAGTTCGAGGCCGTGCGACTTACTGCGAAAAGCTTGAGATGCTTCCAGTGGAATGTGTGGCTAGGGGATATCTAGCGGGCTCTGGCTATACCGATTACTTACGCGACCAATCAATTTGTGGCAATGGCTTACCACCAGGCCTAAAAGACGGTGCCAAACTTCCGAAGACACTTTTCACTCCGGCTACTAAGGCAGCCATCGGTGATCATGACGAAAACGTAACTTTTGACGAAGTCATTACTTCTATTGGCATGGAAGAAGCGCAGCAACTTAAGCGCTTCACAACTTGGATTTATGACGTAGCCGCAGAGATTGCATTAGAGTGCGGCATCATTTTGGCTGACACGAAGTTTGAGTTTGGCCTTGGTTTAGTTGGTACCAACAAAGATCAGATCGTCTTGGCTGACGAAGTGCTAACTCCAGATTCTTCGCGCTACTGGCCAGCAGATCAATGGGTGCCGGGCCAAACCCAGCCGTCTTACGACAAGCAATTCGTGCGCGATTGGTTAACTTCTCCGTTTTCCGGTTGGGATAAGAATTCTGGCGAAGCGCCACCAGCATTGCCTGAGGATGTAATCGAAAAAACTCGCGAACGTTACGTCGCAGCCTACGAACAACTAACCGGCCAGAAATTTCAGTAGGTAAAGGGCGGGAACTCAACTAGATATCTCGCTGAGTTCCCTCCAACACTGGCGCCTCTGGCAGGATTCGAACCTGCAACCGTCGACGTAGTCAATGTCGGGCTCTGTCCAATTGAGCTACAGAGGCACCCCATTGAGAGTTTGCAGACAAACCTCATACCTCCACATCAAATAGTTGCGTCTGTGGATAGCTGATTAATGTGAATAAAGAGATTGACTTTTACTAGTTTTGATCCGAAAATAAGGAATACGTAGTCAACGTCGGATGATAACTACTTTGTCCATGAGATATGCCCCTGATTGGTCAGGGGCATATCTCTTTTCTTTATTTCACTTGCATTTGTTCAATTTATGTTTAAAAAACAACGCATGGATGAATTAGTAGAAATTGCTTCCGAGCGGTCTCTAGTAGAAATGATCTTCAAGTTAAAGCTCGAGGAATCTTTTGCAGTTGTCATGACCCCAAAACAACTTCGTGAACGAATTACAAACAGAAAATAACTTCAGTTGGCTATTTTTCGCCCCAACGAGGACTAGTGCTCTTTGGTGGATACAAAGTTTCGCGAATCAAAATGATTCCCGGTTGCTTCAGATCCAAAGCATCGCCTAAATCTTCAATTGTGGTTTCAGTAAATGAAAGCCCAAATGATTGGGCCAGGATTGCCCAGTCTGGTGAAACTAAATCAACACCACGTTCTGGATGTCCCATAACCTGCTGGTCGTAACGCAACATGCCATAGCCACCGTCATCAACAATTAAGAGTGTGTAAGGCAGATTTTCTTGCACGATAGTTGCCAGCTCACCAAGAGCAAATGCCACGCCACCGTCACCACAAATGGCAAGAGTGCGCTGACCAATTGCTGCAGGACCAATTGCTGCAGGCAAACCAAAACCTAGAGTTCCCCAACCAACTGGATAAACAATGCGTCGTGGTCGTGGCTGCTCTGCGTAAACACCAGTCCAGTAACCACAAACTGACATGTCACAAACGATCGTGCCATCGGCTGGCCAGTGCTTTTCGATTGCTTCGACAAGTGCGATTCCACGCTTAGATTTTTCTCCAATTCGAAGTCGATCGCGAACTGTGGTGTTAACAGCAGAGACATCCACCCATGAACTGCGAGTTGAAGTACTTGATACAAATGCTGCAGCGACACCATTGATGTCGTTGTTCATGACAACGGCAGTTGGATCAACATTGCGCATCGTTTTTTTCAGATCAACATCAACCAACACAATGGTTTTTGGCCAGGCGATTGCCCAGTTCTTAGTATTCATGCCATCTAGCTGGCTGCCGAAAACAACAAGCGCATCAGCATCTGCTAATACTGCTTCAGTTTCTGGTTCATGAATCGGTGCAACCAAGGTGTGTGCTGAATCGGCAGCGATACCGCGACCAGCAAATGAAGTCAGGATTGGGGCATGCCAATGCGCGGCAAGTGCTGAGATTGAATCAGAAGAGTTAACTGCACCACCGCCTGCCCAAATCACAATCTTGCTGGCGCCTTCGAGTGCAACTACGGCTGCAGCAATATCGATCTCGATAATTTCTTGACCGATTTCAAGTTTTGGTCTTGTGCCAGTAAATTGCTGACCTAAAACATCAGCCGGAATTCCTAAGTAGCCAGCTCCAACTGGCGCTCGAAGTAGATCACGAATCATTTCTGCTGCCACATCAACTGCAGTTTCGCCATCCGTAACACTGATTGCCATTGAAACCCCAGCAAGCTTTTTAGCCAGGGGAGCGAACATTGCGGCTTGATCATCCATTTCGTGGAGTAGGCCACGGGCTCCGTCTTTAGAGCGCTTACCAATGGGTGCTTCGGATGAAATCACAAACACGGGCGAGCCACTAATTGCTGCTTCACCAAAGGCACCAAGGGTATTTGCAGCTCCTGGCCCAGTCGTGGTCAACGCCACACCCAAAGATCCTGTAGTGCGGGCTACGCCATCAGCGGCGTAAGCAGTCGTTTGTTCATGGCGAACACCAACGATTGCGGGACGGTTTGGACCAAGGGCATCCCAGAATGCCAGGTTATGCACCCCAGGAATTCCAAATGTGGTCTTAACGCCTGCTTCCCAGAGTAAATCTAGGATTACCCCGGCTACAGTTTGTTGGTTCGAAGTGGCATTGTTAGACATGTAAATCACTTTATCGTCAATGAAAGAGGCCCTGGGTGTCCACCTTCAAATCTCTAAATCCAACCAACTTGAGCGACGTAGTCGTCGAGACCAAACTTGCTACTCCAGATGAGATTGCAGATGCAGCTCGTCGTGCCAAGGCAGCCCAGAAGGCATGGGCAAAGATGCCAGCGCCAGCTCGTGGCCGAGTAATTGCAAACGCTGGTCGGTTGTTCGAGAACAATAAGGAAGCCCTTTCCAAGCTAGTAACCCGCGAAATGGGCAAGGTTTACCGCGAAGCACTTGGCGACGTCCAAGAAGTAATTGATACCTGTGACTTCTTCCTTGGTGAAGGTCGTCGCTTGTACGGTCAAACAGTTCCAAGTGAAATGCCAAACAAGAACTTGTTTACTTTCCGCATGCCAGTTGGCACTGCATTCATCATCACCGCGGGAAACTTCCCAGCTGCTGTGCCGTCTTGGTACATCATCCCGGCGTTGCTCACAGGTAACTCTGTTGTTTGGAAGCCATCGGAATTCACACCCGCTGTTGCCGAAGCCATGACTGCAATCTTCCATGCTGCAGGTGTTCCAAAAGATGTTCTGATCACTGTTGTTGCTGAAGGTAAAGAAACCTTCGAAGGCATGGTTAAGGGCCTGGATGAAGGAACTATCAACAAAGTTGGCTTCACTGGCTCAACTGAAGTTGGTCGCTTGATTGGTGCCAAAGTTGGCGAATACATTCAGAGTGCATGTCTCGAACTCGGTGGCAAGAATCCGATGATCATCATGCCAGATGCAGATCTAGATTTAGCTCTTGATGGCGCATTGTTCGCAGGCTTTGGAACAGCAGGTCAGCGCTGTACTTCACTTGGAACTTTGTGGATCCACGATTCGGTTTACGACAAGTTCCTAAAGATGTACGCCGACAAGGTTGCTAGCTCAAAGGTTGGCGATCCAATGGAAGACGTGCTATTCGGCCCAATGATTAGCGAAAAGTATCTTGCAACTCATGAAGAAAACTTGAAGTTAATTCAGCCGCATCACACTGTGCATGGTTCAACTGGAATTGGTCGAATCACAAAAGACAATCCACGCGAAGGTTTCGTTGGAGACCCAGAAGCTGGTGTCTTCGTGCACCCAACAATTGTTGCTGGAATCAAGAAGGAAGATGCGCTTTACAACACTGAAACTTTCGGTCCACTTGTAACAGTTGGTCGCTTCTCAACTATCGAAGAAGCAATTGAACTTGGCAATGATCATGGCTTCGGCTTGTCAGCTGCGATCTACACCAGTGATCCAAAGGCCGTTTGGACATTCCGTGAAGGAATTTCAGCTGGCATGCTTTCCATCAACAACTCAACTTCTGGTGCCGAAGCTCATCTTCCATTTGGTGGCAACGGCAAGAGCGGAAACGGTTCACGTCAGTCCGGTATCTGGGTGCTTGATGTGTTCACGCGTTGGCAGTCACTTAACTGGGATTGGTCCGGCAAGCTTCAGAAAGCCCAAATGGACAACGAAGAAGTTCCTCACAATCCAGACTTCAAGATCTAAGGAATCCATCTATGGCTAATCTTCCGGAAGAAGTAGATGTAGTTGTAGTCGGTGGTGGCGTCATGGGCGCCTCCGCTACCTTCCACTTGGCAGAAGCTGGCGTTAGCGTTCTTCTCGTTGAGAAAAACGACCTAGCCAGTGGTTCAACTTCAAAAGCAGCTGGTGGCGTTCGAGCTAACTTCTCTGATGAGTTGAACATTGCAATGGGTGCTCGCTCCCTTGATCTCTTGGCGGATTTTCCAAATCGCCCTGGTCAGGAAATTGATCTGCATCGTCCGGGCTACATGTTTGCGCTTTCAACTCCAGAAGATGTGGCACTGTTTGAAAAATCAACAGCCCTACACATCGCAGCTGGTGTGGAATCGCGAATGCTAACTCCAGAAGAAGCAAAAGAATTAAGTCCAATCTTGGAAATTGACGGAATTCTGGCAGCTTCATTTACACCTAACGATGGTTACTGCACGCCAGAGTCAGTTGTTCTTGGTTATGCATCCGGAGCACGCAAGTACGGTGCAACGGTAATGACCAACACAGAAGCCACCGACATTGAAGTGGTCGATGGTCAGATTGTTAGTGTCACGACATCGGCAGGCAAAGTTAAAACCAAAACCGTTATCAACTGCGCCGGCGCTTGGTCACCAACTATTGGTGCCATGGTTGGTTTAGAAATTCCTGTTCAGCCACTTCGCCGGGAACTTTTGATTACTGAACCACTGACCGCTGAATTTGATGACGTGCCAAAAGATATGCCATTCACGATCGATTACTCAACTTCGCTTTATTGGCATCGCGAAGGTAACGCAATGCTCATGGGCTTCTCAGATAAGACGGTTGATTACTCGTGGGACATTCGCCGGGATCCAAACTTCTTGGAAAAGATTGGCGAGCTAGCCGACGTTCGCGCGCCGAGACTTCTCGAACTTGGTGCTGCAAGTGGTTGGGCTGGCTTTTACGATGTAGCTCCTGATCACAACGCAATCATGGGCGAGTGGGAAGGCGTTTCTCGATTCTTGTACGCAACTGGTTTTAGTGGTCATGGTTTCCTACAAGGACCAGCGATTGGTGAAATTTTACGCGACATGTACTTGGGTAAGACACCATTTGTAGACATCACTCCGTTGAGTAACGATCGGTTCTCATCAGGTGGCGAACTGCGCCCTGAAAAGAACATCGTTTAATACATGTCAGCTTTGAGCCAATGGTTGAAACCATCTAGGACAGTTCCCACGACATCGTGGAGTGCTTCGGGCTCAATGTGGAAAGCACGCCCAAGCACGTTACTTTTCATGATTGGTGGAAACTGGCTCTACGGAACTGGCGAGGCACTCTTGATCACAGCTGACATAGGTCAAACACCAGGAACTGTGTTAGCGCAAGGAATTCAGAATCTCACTGGTGACTCCATTGGTTGGACCAGCTTCTATATTTCAGTCGGTGTTATGTTGCTCTGGATTCCGTTGCGACTGAAGGTTGGAATAGGTACGGTTTTCAACATCATCTTGGTCTCAGTCGCTATTGATGTAATGACGCCACTAATGCCAAACCCAGATAACTACGGACTTGCAGTGTTGCAAGTCTTAGTTGGGATATTTGTAATTGCACTGGGTAGTGCGTTTTACATTCCAAGTAATTTGGGCCCAGGTCCACGGGACGGCCTCATGACTGGGTTACATTTCCGTACTGGAATTCCAGTTGGTCGAGTCCGATTTGGCATTGAGGCCGTTCTGTTGGTTAGTGGATGGCTACTCGGTGGTTCGGTTGGATTGGGAACTGTTTTAGTTACAGTTTTGATTGGCGAAGTAGTTGCTATTTTGTTCGGTGTCGTTGGAAGAGTTTCTCCACCAAAAAGCATTACGACGAGGATAGATCAGTGAACTTAGTTAGCTGGCTGCGGCCTGCGCGAACTGTACCACAAACTTCTTGGTCTGCTGGAGAATCAAATTGGAGAGTAAATCCAAAAACCTTTTTTGTTTTAGTTTTAGGCCTATGGCTTTTTGGATCGGGTGAGGCAGCCTTAGCAGCAGCTGGCTTAGGGCAATCTCCATGGACAGTGCTAGCAGTTGGCGTTTCAAAACAGACGGCAATTTCGATCGGCTGGTCATATTTTTGGATTTCAGCTTTTGTATTGCTGCTGTGGATTCCATTACGACAAAAACCAGGAATAGGTACGCTTATAAACATAGTTGTAATCGCAACTTCACTTCAGGTAATGATTTCGGTTTTTCCAAATCCAGAAAGACTCCCACTTCAAATTGGTCAAGTATTGTTTGGAATTTTGCTTGTAGGAGCTGGAAGTGGATTGTATATAACTTGCAATTTGGGTACTGGGACACGTGACGGATTAATGACAGGCCTAAATGCTCGAACTGGAGTTAGCGTGGGCAACGCAAGGACCGGTATTGAAGTTTCGGTAGTTGCCCTAGGTTGGCTCTTGGGTGGGGTAGTTGGGATTGGCACTTTGTTGTTTGCGCTGTTGATAGGACAAAGTGTTGCAATCTCATTTGGCTTAGTAGAACGTGTTAGCCCAACGAAAGCTATTTAACTTCCTCATAGTCAGGTAATGGCTCATGCGCTTTTTGTTCTCTGGCTCGTTGCGCCACGATGATTCCAATCAACATGATTACGCCACCTAGTATCTGAACTACTACGAAGATTTCACCTAGAACAATCCAGGCCGCTATTGCAGCAATTGGAGGTTCGGTCATACCCATGATGCTTGCGCCTGGCCCACCAATGTGCCGAATCGAATTTATTACTAAAACGTACGGCACCAAAGTTCCGATCAAAACCATGAACACAAAGAATGGCCAAATCGGATAAACATCAGTTCCGCCCTCAAATGGAGTCACCTGAGCGCTCAGCGATTCCCAAGGGAAGCTACCCCACGGACGAAGTATGGCAAAGAAGATCGAAGCAAAGATAAACGCCCACATGAGTAATGAGACCGGATCACGGCCTTGACTGGCTTTGTCACCAAGCAAGTACATAAACACCAACGTGGTCATGGAGGCGATTGCGAAAAGAACACCAACTTTGTCGAGTGTGAAGCCATTCCACACTTGAGCAACTAGTGCCAAGCCCACAACTGCAAGGGCAAGTCCAAGCCAAACTGTGTTCCTTACCGAAACGTGCATCACAAAGCGCGCATAAAGCACTACAAAAATTGGCGCCATGAATTCAATCAACAAGCTGATCGTGATAGGCATGCGAGAAATGGATTCGAAGTAGAACCACTGGCACATTGCAACGCCGATGATTCCGTAGCCAGCTAGAAGCAATGCTTCTTTGGGCTTAATCCGAAATGCCTTTCGATTCGTAAGCGCAACAAAGATGGTCAACATGATTGCGGTTCCAGTTCCACGGAATTGTGAGACGCGTAATGGATCACCAATTTCAAGTAGGACTACTTTGGATACCGTGCCATTCACAGCCCAACAGGTCGCCGCCGCCAGATATAAGGAATAGCCCAACTTGGCATTCTTCTCGTGGACCTTTTTGTGTTTAGACATGGGCGAGTAAACCTGGTTTTAACTCTCTGAACGATGAATGAAGCAAATTTTGACTTGATTTAGACCCTAGCAGGAATGCGAAAAATAACCCCTACCTATTTTTAATGAACCGGATTTAATGCTTCAAAATCCGCCAAACAATTAATGCATGTGTCTTTCAACTGAAACTATTTTTGACAAATCTGCCGAATCTCGATGGTAGACCACCATTGATCCTGGGGTTAGCGCTGGATCAAATGCTTTTTTCGAGTCCGTGTCTAATTCAAATTTAGCTTCAAGTACTTCCATAACAGTTGGTAAAACTGGGCGATGAGTACACAACACAAATGCGCTTTCAATTTCGGCAAGTTCGCTGACTCGAATACTTGCTTTTTCAGGAAATTGAACATGCTGTTCTTCACTAAGGGAAGGTTCTAGTGATATCGACAAACTTCTGGCAGAAGCGTAAGGTCCAACGGTATCTCTGCATCGAACTGAGTCCGATGAGTGTAATTTGGTGATTCCATAAGCAGCAAGTGCACTTACCATCATGCTGGCTTGGATTCTGCCTACAGATGTCAATGGACGGTAAGCGTCGGGCTCATTCAAGTTTTCAACGTCCATAGCCCAATCCGCGCGCTTCATGGCCTGGGTGTGCCGAAGCACGATCATTGGCATGGTCTCTTTGGCTGAAGCTGCAGCTTTTAGAACTTCAACATCATGTTCGTAAGTAAGCCGCTTTGCAGCTTCGTCGAAAGTTAGCCAGGCAATTTCATCTACTTCGTCGTTTGGCAGGAAAGTGCCAGAAAGTAATTGTGCTGACCAGTAATGAGAATCTTTTGTTCGTTCTTCGATTTTGTAGGTCTGAGTAGGTAGTTGCATACCCAACTGAATCGCGAAGCCTGTTTCTTCTCGCACTTCCCTAACGGCAGCCCCAATTATATGCTCACCCGATTCAACTTTTCCTTTAGGAAAAGTCCAATCCTCTCGGTAATCTCTGTGCACCAGCAAGAATTCTTTGCCGGCAGGGCCGATTCGAGTTACAACTGCGCCAGCCGCGACAATCTTGTCAGTGGTTGCCAAAGAGTCCGACCTTGTTTAAAAGTGTGTCGATTCGTCGCGGCGTGGGCACGTCGGCTGCCGACTTTGCTACTGGGTGGTTAGCGATCAACAGCTCTTGATAATCAACAAGGGGTTCACCAGACTCATCAAGGTGCCTACGTACCCATTCGCCATCGGAAAGCAAGTGCCATGACGCAGTGGTATCAGACATTCCTAGATCTACAACTTGCGAGATTGCCTTGGCATTTTCAGCATTCATTCTGACTAAGACTTCTACGCGACGATCTAAGTTACGGTGCATCAGATCAGCCGAGCCAATCCAAGTCTCACCTTCGCCACCATTTGCAAAATCATAAACTCTGCTGTGCTCCAGGAATCGACCCAGCACACTTCGAACTCGAATGTTTTCTGAATAGCCGGGTACGCCTGGGCGAACTGAGCAAATTCCTCGCACCAGAATGTCAACCTTGACTCCTGCTTGCGAGGCGCGATACAGCGAATCAATTATGGTTTCGTCCACGATCGAATTGCACTTGAAGCGAATATGGCCCGGCTTTCCATTCTTGACATGTTCAATTTCACGTTGAATTCGGGAGACTAAGCCGTTTCGAAGTCCCTTTGGTGCAACGATGAGTCGGTTGTAATCGCCCTGCACTCCGTAACCACTTAAATGGTTGAACAAACTGGCAACATCTTCGCCAATTTTTGGATCAGTGGACAGCAAGCCGTAATCTTCATAGAGTCTTGCGGTTCGCGGGTTGTAGTTTCCAGTTCCAATATGCACGTATCTGTTTAACTTGCCACCGTCATTGCGTACTACCAAACATAACTTCGCGTGAGTCTTTAGGCCGACGATTCCATAGACAACATGGACGCCTGATTCTTCAAGCTTGCGAGCCCAATCGATGTTGTTTTGCTCGTCAAAGCGAGCCTTGATTTCTACGACAGCCAAAACTTGCTTGCCAAGTTCCGCGGCATTGATCAAGGCATCAACAATTGGAGAGTCTCCGGAAGTTCGATACAAAGTTTGCTTGATCGCTAGAACATTTGGATCGTTGGAGGCTTGTTCCAAAAACATTTGCATACTGGTAGAAAATGAGTCATACGGATGATGTAGCAAGATATCGCGGTGACGCATCACGTCAAGGATGTCAGGAGCGGTCGCACTTTCAACTTCGGCGAGAGCAGTACTCGTTCGGGCGACAAATATCGGAGCCTTTAAATCTTCTCGCTTAAGTTTCATTAGTTCAAAAAGAGATTCATGATCTAGCGGTCCAGACAATCGGAAAACTTCGTTTTGTTCAACACCTAATTCGCTAACGATGAGATCCAATACATGGGGATCGATTGAGTTTTCCACTTCAAGGCGAACTGCTGGGCCAAAACGTCTACGCATGAGTTCGCGCTCAAGAGCTTGAAGTAAGTTTTCTGCATCGTCTTCTTCAACTTCAAGTTCTTCATTTCGGGTAACCCGAAATGCGTGGCATTGCACAACCTTCATACCAGGGAACAACTTGTCCAGGTGACCAGCCATTACGTCTTCAAGTGTCACGAAGCGTTGGGGAGAAACCTCGATGAATCTAGGAAGTGATGGAGGTACTTTGACGCGGGCGAATAATTCATTTCCGGCATTTGGATTTCTTACTACAACTGCCAAATTAAGGGACAATCCGGAGATGTAGGGGAATGGATGTGACGGATCAACAGCTAACGGTGTTAGGACTGGAAAAACTTGTTCGTCGAAAAGCGTGGACATTGCATCGCGCTCATCACTGGTTAGTTCTTCCCATCGCAAAATTTCAATTCCGCTTGCCACAAGTGCGGTCAGAATCGAGTCATTGAAAGTCTCAGATGCTCTCTTCATTGCGTCATAACTCTGCGCTAAAACGGTGGCATGCACCTCAGTTGGCTGCATTCCTGACGCTGTCTTGGTAGCCATTCCAGTTGCTATTCTTCGCTTTAAGCCAGCGACTCGCACCATGAAGAACTCATCTAGGTTGCTGGCAAAAATCGAAAGGTACTTTGCACGCTCTAAAAGTTCCATTTCTTGATCTTGGGCCAATTCCAAAACTCGTTCGTTAAAGGCAAGCCAAGACAGCTCGCGATCAAGAAAGCGATCGCCCGGTAGCGTGGCGACAGTAGGTGTCGATTGGGAAGTATCAGTCATAACTGACCAAGCCTTACATATTTAGGTAAACAACTCCTAAATCAGAATTTTCGAAATGTGAACAATTTCCCTAAAAGTGGGATGATTTAGCGGTGTCGAGACAAATAGTAGTTATGGGATCAGGGGAAACCAGCCCAACTATGGTTACACCCCATCAGCAGATTTTGGCATCTTTGGGCAAATTAGACCGACTCAAGTTAACCATTCTGGATACTCCATTTGGGTTCCAGGAGAATGCCGACGATCTGACAGAGAAGTTGATTGACTTCTTTACCCAATCAGTGGGTGCGACTCCTAAAGCAATTTCGCTACGCAACACATCAGTAAGTGGAGCTGCGTTAGGAGAGGCTGTGAATGGAATTCGTGAGTCTGAGTGGCTCTTTGCTGGACCGGGTAGCCCGTCCTACGCATTGAAAGTTTGGCATGAGTTGGGAGTAAGTCCGCACTTCGATGAAGTGTTGGTTAATGGAACTGTGGTCCTCGCCTCGGCGGCGGCGCTAACTGCTGGATCACACACAATTCCGGTTTATGAAATGTATAAAGTTGGCGAAGAACCACACTGGCTACCGGGTTTGAATTTGATCGAGCGTCACACTGGTATGCCAGCCGCAATCATCCCGCATTACGACAATGCTGATGGTGCAAATCACGACACTCGATTCTGTTACATCGGTGAACGCCGCTTGCGCGTAATGGAATCACTTTTGCCACCTGAAGTATTTGTCATTGGCGTGGATGAACACACTGGAATTCGTTTTGATTTAGAAGAACGAACCGCACACGTATTTGGCCGAGGCACCATGACTATTCGTCACCACGGTGAATCTTGGACTGTTGCATCTGGCGAAAGTGCAACATTCGAAGAAATTATTTCTCATACTGGAAGCACTATCGTGCTCGGTGAACCAGCACCACTGTTTAAAGTCGATCCTCATAAAGTCGAAGAACTGCTAGATGCTGGAAAAGTCAGCGACGCGGTTGATGCTTTGTTAAATCTTGACGAACTCGATCGCGATACCGAAACTCGCGCCGCAGTACATTCACTTGTAACTCGCCTCGGTCATATTGCTGCAAGTCCCAAAGTTGACATTATGTCGGTAGTTGGTCCCTACATTGATGCACTGCTGCAGGCGCGCCAAGCAGCTCGTGCTGGTGGTAGGTGGGATGATGCAGATGCAATTCGAGATCAATTGATGGAAATGAAAGTTACCATCCAAGACACTAAAGACGGATCGTCTTGGGAGATTGAAAGTTCATGAGCCCAGGTCCAATTGCGCTAGTTGGATCCGGTGAGTACTTGCCGATTATGCAAGAAGTAGAAGCTAACTTAATCGCTGGGCGAAATCCTAAGTATGTTCAGATTCCAACTGCTGCAGCACCCGAGGGCGAATCTTCATTGCACCACTGGATCACATTAGGCAAGGCGCAAGCGGAGCGAATTGGTGTTGAAGCAGTATCTGTAATTGCACACGATCGCAATGATGCTGATGATGCAAGAATTGCTGAACAAGTTCGTGGTGCTGGGTTGATTTATTTATCGGGTGGTAACCCTTCTTTTTTGGCTAACACACTTCGCGACACTTTGTTATGGCGAGAAATCGAATCTGCTTGGCGTGACGGTGCAGCTTTGGCTGGCTGCAGCGCTGGTGCGATGGCACTGGCAGATCACATTCCTACATTGCGGTTACCAACGCATGCAGCTACGAGTGGCTTTGGGCTTTTACCTCATATTCGGGTGCTGCCACATTTCGATAAAATGTTTGCTCGCCTACCTGATTTCATGACTAGATTTATGAAAGTTCCAGATGGTGTCAGCGTCGTAGGAATTGATGAAGATACTGCAATAGTTGGTGGCCCGTTTGAATGGGAAGTTCAGGGCCGCCAGTCCGCTTGGTTATTTGCTGATGGACATCGCGTTGAGTATGGCCATGGCCAGACCGTGATTACGCCTGCTCTTTCCTAAACATGACGTCAGTATCCCAGTGCGCAAAGCCAAGGGATTCGTACAACCCAATTGCCGCGGCGTTGTCCGCGTCGACATACAGCATGGCAGCCGGCAACCCCTGACTGCGTAAATGTTCCAGACCTCGAATACTTAATGCCCTAGCGAGTCCAGTGCCGCGCTCACTTGGGGCAACGCCGAGAACATAAATTTCACCAATTTCCGAGTGGCCGTGTGTTCCCTGGCCACCATGAACTTTGGTCCAGTGATAACCGACCATCTTGCCATCACGAGTTGCAATCAGAAATCCTGTTGGATCAAACCATGCTTCGGACATGCGAACATCAAGATCTTCGCGCGTCATACGTCCTTGTTCTGGATGATCAGCAAAAACTTGAGAATTCAATTCCAGCCAGTTGTTTTCATCAGCGCCAACTTCAAAGGATCGAATTACGATTTCAGGCGAGAAATGCGCTTTAGGAAATGGTGCGAATAGCGAGCGTCGCATCTGCCATAGTTCTCTACTTTTTTCAAAGCCAAGGTTTTCCGCTAAACCATAAGCGCTTGATAACTCACCATGTGCCCACAGACGGATACGTGAATCACCGGTTCGATCAAGTGCAGCTTGAACCAATGCTTTACCGATTCCATTTCGGCGGGCGTCAGGATGTACCACGACTTCAAGCACCGGTCCTTCAACTGCATCAGTTGCATCCAGGTGTAAGTAGCCTTGTATTTCACCAGGCTGATCAATAGCAATCATATGTTCATCATGAGAATCTCCACCATGATGTAAGTGAATCAATACGTGCTCTGATAGCGGCGCCATCTCATCAACGATTGCTGCATCGAGGGTAATTTGAATTACCCGCGAGGTTTGCTCAGGCGTTAAATGTGAACAGGTTTCAATTGAAAATTGCATACTTAAGCAAGAATTTCATGCGACTGCGATTCAGCAATCGGGGTGGTGACGTATCGGTAACCTACGTTGCGAAC
>CANKTT010000007.1 GCA_947486505.1 Actinomycetota bacterium
CTGATTCAATCTCACAATGGTTTGCCGAACCTTGGCACCTTGACATCATTCAAAAATGGAAAGACTCCGGAGTAGTACTAGAACAAGGGCAAGTTGAATCCGGACCGATGCCGTTAGCAGGACTGACCATTGTGGTTACGGGAACCCTCAATGACTTCACACGCGATGGTGCAGCGGAAGAAATCACAAGTCGCGGTGGTAAAGCCTCAGGTTCAGTTTCAAAAAATACCGATTTTGTAGTTGTTGGACCAGGAGCTGGTTCTAAGGAAGCAAAAGCTATTGAACTTGGGCGCCCGATTCTGGATGAGGCTGGATTTAAAATCCTGCTTGCAGAGGGACCCGAGGCAGCCAAAGCACACTTGGGCTTGAACTAGCGCGAGATCTGGCCAACCCAGTTCCCAATAGAATTGAGTCATGTCCGGAATTTCACAAGAAGATGTGGCGCATTTAGCCCGTCTGGCACACATCGATATCCCTGCTGACCAATTGGGGCACTACGCCAAGCAGTTGGACGCGATTTTGAATGCGGTCGCAGAAGTATCAAGCCTTGATACTGAAAATGTTGCGGCCATGAGCCACCCAGTTCCGATGACTAATGTTTTTCGGAAAGATATCCCAGGCGTTTCGTTAACTGCAGAACAAGCACTTTCTGGGGCACCGGCGGTTGAAGATGAACGTTTTCGAGTGCCACGTATTTTGGATGAGGAGTAAAGATGTCTGACCTCATTCGTAAAGACGCCTCAGAACTTGCTGGATTAGTTTCTTCCGGTGAAGTTTCGGCAGTTGAAGTTGCGCAAGCGCATTTGGATCGAATTGCTGCCGTTGATGGCAAAGTACATGCATTCCTGCACGTGGATACTGAAGGTGCATTAGCAAGCGCAGCAGCAGTTGATGCGAAAGTAAAAGCTGGCGACAAGCTTTCAGTTCTTGCTGGCGTGCCACTTGGCTTAAAAGACATCTTGGCAACTAACGGACTACCAACAACCTGTGGCTCAAGAGTCCTTGATGGTTGGATTCCGCCGTACGATGCAACCGTTGTTACAAAGTTGCGTGAAGCTGGCGTCGTAATTCTTGGTAAAACAAACATGGATGAATTCGCGATGGGTTCATCAACCGAACACTCAGCATTTGGGCCAACCCATAACCCTTGGGATCTAGAACGAATCCCTGGCGGTTCCGGCGGCGGATCTTCGGCTTGTGTTTCTGCATTCGAAGCACCACTTGCAATCGGTACTGACACCGGTGGCTCAATTCGCCAGCCAGCAGCAGTAACTGGTTCGGTAGGTGTGAAGCCAACTTATGGTGGCGTGAGTCGTTATGGAATTGTCGCGCTTGCTTCTTCACTAGACCAAGCCGGCCCTTGTGCTAGAAACGTTTTAGATACCGCATTGCTACACAGCGTGATTGCTGGACATGATCCAATGGATGCAACATCAATCAATGCACCAGTTCCCGATGTCATTGCCGCAGCAAAGCGCGCAGACATTAAGGGTATGAAAGTTGGCATCGTAAAAGAACTTGGTGGCGAAGGTTATCAAGCTGGAGTGCGCACTAGATTTGAAGAAAGCGTTGCACTTATAGAAAGTTTGGGCGCCGAAGTTGTTGAAGTTTCTTGCCCAAGTTTCCCAGCCGCATTAGCAGCTTATTATTTGATTCTGCCAAGTGAAGCATCAAGTAACTTGGCCAAGTTCGACGGCATTCGCTTTGGTAATCGGGTTGGCGATGATGGCTCTAAGTCAGTCGAGCAAGTGATGAGCGAAACTCGTGCCGCAGGATTTGGTTCTGAAGTAATTCGTCGAATCATCTTGGGAACTTACGCACTTTCAGCTGGCTACTATGACGCTTATTACGGTCAGGCACAAAAAGTTCGTACCTTAATCAAACAAGATTTTGATGCTGCTTTTGCCAAGGTTGATGTATTGATTTCGCCAACGGCGCCAACAACTGCATTCAAAATCGGCGAGAAGCTAGATGATCCGTTAGCGATGTATTTAAATGACGTGGCCACAATTCCGGTAAACATGGCTGGCTTGCCAGGTATGTCCCTTCCAATTGGTCTTGCACCGGAAGACAATCTGCCAGTTGGCTTGCAGATCATCGCTCCAGCTATGGCTGATGATCGCCTGTATAACGTTGGCGCAGCAATTGAACGTGAATTGCTTGCCAAGTGGGGTGGCCCAATTCTGGGTATGGCTCCAGAGTTGGCAGGTGCGTAATGGCTGAAGCAACTATGAATTACGACGAAGCTATTTCCAAGTTTGATCCAGTATTAGGTTTGGAAGTCCACGTTGAACTCGGCACAAACACAAAGATGTTCTGTGGCTGCTCTACTGTTTTCGGAGCGCCACCAAATACCCAAGTCTGCCCAGTCTGCCTAGGTTTACCTGGCGCATTGCCAACATTGAACAAAATTGGTGTTGAATCTGCAATCCGAATTGGCCTTGCGCTGAACTGTGAAATCGCTGAATGGTGCCGTTTCGCGCGCAAGAACTATTTCTATCCAGACATGCCAAAGAACTTCCAGACTTCGCAATACGACGAACCAATTGCGTTTGAAGGTTACCTAGACGTTGAAATCGACACCGATGAAGGTCGCAAGACTTTCCGAGTTCCAATTGAGCGCGCTCACATGGAAGAAGACACGGGCAAGAACTCTCACGTTGGTGGTGCAACCGGTCGTATTCATGGCGCTGATTACTCACTCGTTGACTACAACCGTGCTGGAATTCCACTGATTGAAATTGTTACCAAGCCAATTACTGGAACCGGTAAGTATGCACCAGAAGTTGCTAAAGCTTACGTTGCTGCGCTTCGTGACATCCTTCGTGGCCTTGGTGTTTCTGACGTAAAGATGGAACAGGGTTCACTTCGCTGCGATGTTAACTTGTCACTTCGCGAAACTCCAGAATCAAAATTAGGTACCCGTTCCGAAACCAAGAATGTGAACTCACTTCGTTCAGTCGAGCGCGCAGTCCGTTATGAAGTATCGCGTCATGCTGCCCGGCTTGCGGCCGGCGAGAGCATTGTTCAAGAAACGCGTCACTGGCATGAAGACACTGGCATTTCAACATCTGGTCGCGTAAAGTCAGATGCGGAAGATTACCGATACTTCCCAGAACCTGACTTGCTGCCTATCGCGCCATCTCGCGAATGGGTTGAAGAACTTCGTGCCTCGCTTCCGGAGAATCCTGCAGTTCGACGTGCCCGCCTTGTCGCTGACTGGGGTTTGAGCGAGATCGACATGAACACTGTAGTTAACTCAGGTGCGCTAGATCTGATTGTTGAAGCAGTTGATGCTGGAGTAGATCCAGCGGCCGCTCGTAAGTGGTGGACCGGTGAATTGTCGCGAATTGCAAATGATCGTGGAATCGAATTGGAAGAACTGCCAGTTACACCAGCACATCTAAAGCGCCTTGAAGAGTTAATCTCCGCTGGATCGCTTAATGACAAATTGGCACGCCAAGCCCTCGAAGGGGTAATTGCCGGCGAAGGCGACATCGACGAGATTGTTAAGGCTCGCGGCCTGGCAGTTGTATCCGATGACGGCCCACTGCTTGCGGCAATCGATGAAGCATTAGCTGCAGATCCAGCGGTTGCTGAAACCATCAAGTCCGGCAAACTTGCCGCCGCTGGTTCAGTTGTTGGTGCGGTTATGAAGGCAACTCGTGGCCAAGC
This sequence comes from Actinomycetota bacterium, assembly GCA_947486505.1. Next base: position 3,676 of record CANKTT010000007.1, read on the forward strand.
TGATGCTGCTCGCGTTCGAGAATTGCTTTTCGAAAAACTTGGCGTTTCCGAATAACTAACGAATAAAACTTGGTCGGAAATCTCCCAAGTCTAGAACTCTTTCGATAATCGCCATCGCGCGAACTAAGCCCTTTTCATCGTTAGCGCGGGCAGCTACGCCTATTCCTACCGGGAGCCCATCAACTAATCCCATAGGCAGAGAGCCAAGCGGCCAACCAGCAATTGCCGGAGCATGTGTCATCCAGCTGGCATTGCCAAAGTCATCTCCGTGACCAAGGGCGGAAATCCAAGCTGGTGCATAAGGAATGCCAACCAACACATCGGCACCTGCGAGTGCAGGGGACAGCACTTGGTTTATTGCCCAATCCAAGTTTCGTTCGCGGGCTGATTTGTATTCAGAATTTCGTCCACCAGTTGTGAGAGCTAATTCAAAATACTCTTGTCCAAAATGTGATAGCTCACTTTCAGAATTTTGTTTATTGAATTCCACAACTTCAGCTAGAGACTTAACGCCACTGCCCGCTCGGTTGCTCAAGTAGACCGAAAGATCTTCAAGAAGTTCATGAAATAGCACAGTGCCTTCATCATCCCCAGCCTGTTCGGGCATTTCTGGAACTGTGATCTCTACCAATTCGATACCAGCATCAGAAAGCTTTGTCAACGTATTCTCGAACAACTTATTGGCACCTTCATGACTTGTCATCCAGGCACGAACCACACCAATCCGAAGGGGTTCATCGTTATTGCATAGATCAACTAATCCAGTCTGACCACTCAACACTTCAAGCAGTAGCGCGGCATCCTCGACGCTTCTGGCTAATGGGCCAGGAACGTCTTGACTCAAGCTAACTGGCACAACACCGGCGGTAGAGACAGAACCAACTGTTGGCTTAATTCCTACAACACCATTTAATGAAGCTGGGCAAACAATCGAACCATCAGTTTCAGTTCCAACTGCAAATGGAATAAGTCCAGCGGCAACTGCTGCGCCTGACCCAGAAGAAGATCCACCGGCACTGTGTTTGTAGTTCCAGGGATTTGCAGTTAACCCACCAACAGCAGACCAACCACTTGTTGATTGTCCAGAACGAATGTTTGCCCACTCAGAAAGATTCGTACTTCCCATGATGATGGCGCCTGCTGCTCTCAGGCGAGAAACTAATTCAGCATCTTCAATAACTGTGCGTCCAGCGAGAGCAAGTGATCCAGCGGTACCAGGTAGACCAACAGCTTGAATGTTGTCTTTAATGAGAACTGGAATTCCATGAAGCAAGCCAGTTACTTCCTGAGAGTCGCAAGACTCTGCCTGATCCATTAAGTCATTTGAAATCGCAAGCACGGATTGAATTCCGTCTTCACAATCATCAATAGTTTGAATTCGATGCAACAAGGTACTAACCAGTTCGACACTTGTGAAATCACCAGCGCGACGGCCTTCTACCAAGTCATAGGCAGAAGTAAATCCAATGTCAGCGGTATTTAGATCTGGGTCAGTCATGAACCTATGGTGACACATGCCCACCGGTTGTTCAGGGCTGATGCCAGGGTTGCCAGAATGGACTCATGACTCGCCACATTATTGCCCCCGACTGGATAGTCAAGGGTTATGCATTCTCGGCGGATGTTCAAGTTACTGAATGTGATGACTTAGGCGAGCTACCTGCAGACGTGATTGCTAGCGCAGAATTCGTTGTGCTTCCCTACGAAGGCTCCACAATTTCAATTGAAGAAGCATTTTCACGCATGACTAGTGTCAAAGTAATCCAGACTTTAACAGCTGGTTTCGATAACGTGCAGCCCTATGTTCCTGCGGACGTCACACTTTGTAATGCTGCGGGTGTTCATGATGATGCAACTTCTGAACTCGCAGTTCTGCTAACGCTAAGTGTGTTGCGAGATATGCCAAGGTCTTACAAAGCCCAGCAGGACCGTCATTGGGAAACTTACTTCTCGCGGTCGCTGGCAGACAAGACTGTCTTGTTAATTGGGTATGGAAATGTTGGCAAAGCAGCTGAAAAGCGCCTACTTGGATTTGGCTGCAAGGTAATCCCAGTTGCCCGAACTGCTCGCGACCATGTTCATGCAATTTCAGATTTGCCAAACCTGATTCCATTAGCTGATGTGGTGATGTTGATTGTTCCGAACAATCCAGGAACTGTGAATCTGGTTGATGAAAAATTCTTGGCCAGTATGAAAGACAATTCGGTACTGGTTAATGTGGCGCGAGGAGTTGTGGTTGATACCGATGCCCTAATGGCAGAGCTAACGACGGGACGAATTTTTGCAGCTCTTGATGTAACTGAGCCAGAGCCACTCCCAGCTGATCACCCACTTTGGTCAATGCCAAATGTGATTATTACTTCCCACAATGGGGGAGAAGGCGATGTGTTTTGGGATCGAGCTCGTGCCCGAATCCATAGCCAGTTTGATCTTTGGCTTGCAGGCAAGCCACTCGAATGCGTAATAACCGAATAATTGGGTTAGATTTATTGCATGCCTAATATGAAGCCTCGCAGTGGACAAGTAACCGACGGTCTCGAGAGATCCCCAGCGCGAGGAATGCTCCGCGCTGTAGGTATGGGTGACGACGATTGGGTTAAGCCACAGATCGGTATCGCTTCATCGTGGAACGAAATTACTCCTTGCAATCTTTCCCTTGAGCGCCTAGCTAAGGCATCCAAAGAAGGCGTGTTCAAAGCTGGTGGCTTCCCAATGCAGTTTGGAACGATCTCGGTTTCTGATGGCATCTCAATGGGTCACGAAGGAATGCACTTCTCGCTAGTTAGTCGCGAGATCATTGCCGACTCAGTAGAAGCGGTAATGCAGGCAGAACGTCTTGATGGCATGGTCAACTTTGCCGGTTGCGATAAGTCGCTACCTGGCATGTTGATGGCAGCCGCTCGTCTAGATGTTGCAAGTGTTTTTGTTTACGCCGGATCTATCCTGCCTGGCAATGTAACGCTTTCGGATGGCAGCAATCGAGACGTAACAATCATCGATGCGTTCGAAGCGGTTGGTGCTTGCGCTCGCGGACTAATGAGTGAAGAAGATGTTGATCGAATTGAACGTGCAATTTGCCCAGGCGAAGGCGCATGTGGTGGCATGTACACCGCAAACACCATGGCATCTGCCGCTGAAGCAATGGGAATGTCTTTGCCAGGATCAGCTGCCCCACCGGCAGTAGATCGCCGTCGTGATGGATTCGCAATCGCTTCTGGCGAAGCAGTTGTTAACTTAATTGCTCAAGGCATTACAACTCGAGACATCATCACCAAGCAATCACTAGAGAATGCAATTGCTATCGTGATGGCCTTTGGTGGATCAACAAATGCCGTCTTGCACTTACTGGCAATCGCCCATGAAGCCAATGTTGACTTACACCTAGAAGATTTCCATCGCATTGGATCTAAAGTCCCATTGCTTGCCGACGTTAAGCCATTTGGTCGTTACGTAATGAGCGATGTGGATCGTGTTGGCGGCGTTCCAGTAGTGATGCGCGCCCTACTTGATGCTGGCTTAATGAATGGCGATTGCCTAACTGTTACCGGCAAGACCATGGCAGAAAACTTGGCCGATCTTGATTCGCCAGATCCTGATGGTGACATTGTTCACGCAATGAACAATCCAATGGGCGGAACGGGCGGAATTTCAATTCTTGGCGGCTCACTTTCACCCGAAGGCGCCGTATGTAAGACCGCGGGAATTCCTGTTGATGTATTTGAAGGCCCAGCAAAAGTTTATGAGCGTGAGCGCGCTGCCATGGATGCACTTGAGAGTGGAGACATTCAAGCTGGCGATGTAGTGATTATTCGTTATGAAGGCCCTAAAGGTGGACCAGGCATGCGCGAAATGCTCATGATCACTGGCGCGATTAAGGGCGCTGGACTTGGTAAAGAAGTAATGCTAATTACTGACGGTCGATTCAGTGGTGGCACTACTGGACTTTGCATTGGTCACGTTGCACCTGAAGCAGTTGATGGCGGACCGATCGCATTCGTAGAACATGGCGACAAAGTTCGCATCAACATCAGCGAACGCACTCTGGACCTACTTGTTGATGAGTCAGTGCTCGTTGAGCGACGCAAGCACTTTAAGCCAGTTCCACACAAATACGATCGTGGCGTGCTGGCAAAGTACGTGAAACTTGTGGGATCCGCTAGCAACGGCGCAGTCTGCGATTAAGCATGGGATCACATAGCCACTCACATCAGAGGGCAAGCGATCTTGATTCATCCTGGATAGATCCGGAAAAGGAATCCAGGCTGCACAAGGCGTTATTGGCAATTCTGTTGCCGTTAACTTTTCTTGGAGTCTTTACGATCTTCACTTCTTGGCCAGGAGGAAATCTACAAATTGATAAAGGAATTTTTGGCTACGTTGAGCAATCTGAATTCTTTACGGTTGAAGTTCAAACTATTGAAAAGTTCGACTGTATCTCTAATGGAGCTACACAGGATGCTTCAGGAAATTTCTCCACTTCGCAGTGCGCGCACATTTCAGCAAAGCTTTTGACTGGACCGAATGCTGGCGAAATTGCCAAATTTGATGTTGAACCAACGATCGTAGATTTTGGAATTCATTCGGGCGATAAGGTTTCGGTCGCTTCGATCCCAATCGAAACGGGAAACGACTACATCTTTAATGATTTCGAACGAACTAACGGCATTTATGTTTTGTTTGCAGTTTTCCTAGTCATTTTGTTTCTAACTGCTGGAATCGGTGGTCTACGAGCACTAATTGGACTTGCGATTACGTTCGGTCTCTTGATTGCCTACTTGATTCCTTCGCTAATTCAGGGACAGCAAGTCGTTTATGCAGTTGGAGGAGTTGTTCTCGCGATTACAGCATTAGTTCTTTACCTAGTGCACGGATTCAGCCTGAAAACCGGTGCGGCAATCGTCGGAACATTATGTGGCTCGGTTATTGCAATGATCGGTGCCCTTTGGTCAACTGGAGCACTTCGCCTAACTGGAATTACTGGAGATGAAGACTTAGTTCTTTCTGCCGTTGCATCCCAAGTAAAGCTATCTAATCTTTTGATTGCCAGCATGGTGATCGCAGGATTTGGTGCGCTCAATGATGTTACGGTCACCCAAAGTTCAGCAGTCTGGGAACTAGCCAGTGCAAATGAGAAGCAAACTTGGCGACAATTGTTTTTTGGCGGCATGCGAATCGGGCGCGATCACATCGCATCATCTATTTACACGATTGCCTTTGCTTACGTTGGATCGGCGCTTGTTACTTTGATGCTGATTGTGGCGGCGAGTCCACCGCTAGCCCGCTTGATAAATGATGAAGTTGTTGCTCAAGAGCTGACCTTAATCATGGTTGGCTCGATTGCGTTGGCGCTCAGCACTCCAATTACAACGGCATGCGCTGCGTGGTTTGCGGTAAGAATTGCAAAGTCTGAGTTGGCTCAGGTTCCTTAAGAAACGCTGACTCGACCAGCCTCAAGGCGTGCAACTGGAACCCGGAACGGCGAACACGACACATAGTCGAGTCCAACGTCATGGAAAAACTTGATTGACTCTGGATCGCCACCGTGTTCACCGCAAACCCCAAGTTTTATGTCTGGACGCGTTGCTCGACCTTTATCCACTGCAATCTTTATCAGCGCACCAACACCATCAACATCAAGTGATTCAAATGGCGAAACCGTGAATATGCCGCGATCTAGGTAAGTTGCAAAGAACGAGGCTTCGACATCATCGCGACTAAAGCCCCAAGTTGTTTGGGTTAAGTCATTGGTACCGAACGAGAAGAACTCAGCAGCTTCAGCAATTCGTTGCGCGGTGAGAGCAGCGCGTGGCAACTCGATCATAGTTCCAATCGAGAATGGCAATTCGATGCTTTCTTCGCTTGCTATCTGGGCAAGCAAAACATCCATCTCATCTCTAATCAAATGAAGTTCCATTACAGATCCCACCAAAGGAATCATGATTTCCACTTTTGGATTGCCGCCGGCACGCATGCGCGTGATTGCAGCCTGGGCGATAGCACGTACCTGCATTGGGAATAAGCCAGGTACAACTAACCCAAGACGTACGCCACGCAATCCAAGCATTGGATTGGATTCATGTAAGCGATCGACTGCACTAAGTAAAAGTTCCTGTCGTGATACATCTTCGTTGCGCTCTTTTCCAAGGGCAACTTCAACCATCAATTCAGTGCGGTCCGGCAAGAATTCATGAAGTGGGGGATCTAGTAGGCGAACAGTTACTGGAAGTGAATCCATCTCTTCAAAGATTTCTTCGAAATCCTTTTGTTGCATGGGCAAAAGTGCCTCGAGTGCAGCATTGCGCTCATCTGAGTTGTCAGCCAAGATAACTCGCTCAATCAAAACTCGGCGATCGCCTAGGAACATATGCTCGGTGCGGCAAAGTCCGATTCCTTCAGCGCCGAGATTTCTGGCCCACTTGGAATCTTCGGCAGTGTCAGCATTAGTACGAACCTTTAGTCGCCGAACTGAATCTGCATGATTCAAGATTCGATCTACCGCAGTAACTAGCGCAGCGATCTCTTCATTCTCAGTTGCAATCGCAGATGCCAAGCCATTCTCCAGGTATTTCGAAACAGGAGATGGAACAACAGCAAGTTCACCTAGGTAAACATGTCCAGTTGAGCCATCAATCGAAATCATGTCACCTTCTTTGATAACAAGATCTCCAATAGTTGCAGTGCGATCTGCGTGAGACACATCTACTGCATCGGCGCCACATACACAGGTCTTGCCCATGCCGCGGGCGACCACTGCTGCGTGCGAAGTCTTTCCGCCACGTGCCGTCAGAATTCCAGTTGCGGCAATCATGCCCTCAAGGTCGTCTGGGTTAGTTTCACGTCGCACGAGGATAACGCGTTCTCCTTTTTCTGCCCACTTAACTGCGGTGGCTGAGTCAAATACTGCTTTACCAACAGCCGCACCCGGAGAAGCAGCCATGCCAGATGCAACAATTTTGCTGGCTGCAGCTGAATCGAACTGCGGGAACATAAGTTGCGCCAATTGTGCTCCGTTAACCCGAATCAAAGCCTCATCCATTGTGATCAAACTTTCATCGACCAATTGGGTAGCAATTCGGAAAGCTGCAGCGGCAGTTCGCTTTCCAACGCGAGTTTGCAGCATCCAGAGCTTACCTTTTTCAACCGTGAACTCGATATCGCATAAATCCCGGTAATGAGTTTCAAGCTTTCGCATAATTTTCATTAGTTCGTTAAATGATGTTGGATCCGTGCGGTTCAATTCATCGAGACTGAAAGTGTTTCGAATTCCAGCAACTACATCTTCACCTTGAGCATTCGGCAAGTAGTCACCATATGCACCTGGCTTCCCAGAAGCAGGATCGCGAGTAAATGCCACTCCAGTTCCAGAAGTTTCACCAAGATTTCCAAACACCATTGAGCAAATGTTTACAGCGGTACCTAAATCGTCCGCGATCCTTTCCCGGCGGCGATATAAGCGCGCACGTGAAGTATTCCAAGAATCGAATACTGCCCTGGTAGCTAGATCAAGTTGCTCGCGAGGATCTTGTGGGAAATCGCGTCCACTGTGCTTTTGAATGATTGCCTTGAAAGTTTCTACAACTTCTTTTAGTTGGTCTGCAGTTAAATCAACTTCAGTTGCAACCCCAGCTTTTTCGTTTGCTGCCTGAAGAGCATCTGCAAAAATTTCACCTTCGATATCCAAAACCGTTTTGCCAAACATTTGAATCAGGCGGCGGTATGAATCCCAAGCGAATCTTTCATTGTTGCTTACTTTGATAAGGCCGTTGACTGAATAGTCATTAAGTCCAACATTTAAAACCGTCTCCATCATTCCCGGCATAGAAAATTTCGCGCCCGAACGAACGCTGACTAATAATGGGTCGTCTACATCACCAAGTCGCTTTCCGAGTGCATCCTCAAGGCGGCGAAGTGCCATGGTTACTTCCACACGCAGGGCAGCTGGTTCAACACCCGCAACGAGGTATTCTCGGCAGGCCTCAGTGGAGATGGTGAATCCCGGAGGAACCGGAAGTCCCAGTTTTGTCATCTCGGCAAGGTTGGCACCCTTGCCACCAAGCAAATCCTTTTGGTCTTTGTCGCCTTCGGAAAAATCGTAAACATACTTAGTCAATGCAGGTGCCTTCCGACCAACGACTTCCAGTCAAATCACCGGGAATCTCAATACTCAAAGGTATTCCCCAGATAGCGGAATCGCCTATTGGGGAGACCAGATTTAATAGGAATTCTCGTCTCAACATGTGGACAGCCGTCTCATTAGATATGACGTAAGGCCAAGGTGGGTAATAGGGTAGAGGAATTATCAACACCTTCATCGGTGGTGGTGATGCAATCGAGGAGCTACAAGCGAATCGGGAGCAACTTCTGTTACAAGCCTTTGGCGCAGAAGCCATGTCACCTAAGGCCAGCCAGAGATGAACTTAAATCGAAGCGATCCTTCGGTAGATCAAGGAGTGACGACATGTCGCAACATATAACAGGCGCCGGGAGCCTAGTTAAATCTCTGGAACACGCTGATGTCGAAGTTGTTTTCGGTATTCCAGGCGGAGCAATTCTTCCGGTCTATGACCCTTTAATGGATTCCCCTTCAGTTCGACACATTTTGGTACGCCATGAACAAGGTGCTGGCCATGCTGCTGAAGGTTACGCGGCTGCAAGTAACCGTGTTGGTGTTTGTATGGCAACCAGCGGACCTGGCGCAACGAACTTAGTTACCCCAATTGCCGATGCTCACATGGACTCGGTTCCGATGGTGGCAATTACTGGCCAAGTGCCAAGTGCAGCAATTGGCTCGGATGCATTTCAAGAAGCAGATATTCGCGGCATCACAATGCCAATTACAAAGCACAACTACTTAGTAACGCGCGCTGAGGATATTCCGCGAGCAATCAAAGAAGCTTTTCACCTTGCAAGTACTGGCCGCCCCGGTCCAGTTCTTGTAGACATTACGAAGGATGCCTTGCAAGCCAGCGCTGAATTTGTTTGGCCAACACATATCGATTTGCCAGGTTACAAGCCGACAACAAAGCCACACGGTCGCCAGATTAAAGAAGCGGCTCGCATGATTGTTGATGCCCATCGCCCTGTGTTTTATGTTGGTGGTGGCGTTATACGTTCCCAGGCACATAAAGAATTGCGACAACTTGCAGAGCTAACTGGAATACCAGTTGTCACAACTTTGATGGCACGCGGCGCTTTCCCAGATTCACACCAGCAGCACATGGGTATGCCGGGTATGCACGGAACTGTTGGCGCAGTTGGCGCATTACAAAAGGCTGACTTACTGATTGTTCTTGGTGCGCGTTTTGATGACCGCGTGACTGGAAAACTTGAATCTTTCTCACCAAAATCAAAAGTTATTCACATTGACATTGATCCTGCCGAAATTGGCAAGAATCGCTACGCCGATATCCCAATCGTTTCAGATTTGCGCGAAGCAATCTCGCAGCTGATTCCAGCAGTTACCGCAGAGTTTGATGCAGGAAATCGCGCCGACTTAACTGCCTGGTGGATCACACTGAACCACTGGCGCCAAACATATCCACTTGGCTATGACCAGCCGCAAGATGGAACACTTTCACCTCAGTACGTAATTGAACGTCTTGGAAAGATTGCTGGACCAGAAGCTATCTATGCCGCCGGCGTTGGTCAACACCAGATGTGGGCTGCGCAATTCATCGGGTATGAAAATCCAAATACTTGGTTGAACAGCGGTGGCTTGGGAACCATGGGCTACTCCATTCCAGCGGCCATGGGTGCAAAGGTTGGTGCACCAGATAAAACCGTTTGGGCAATCGATGGTGATGGTTGCTTCCAAATGACTAATCAAGAACTAGCCACCTGCACAATCAATGACATTCCAATCAAGGTTGCACTTATCAATAACGCTTCCCTTGGCATGGTTCGTCAATGGCAGAACTTGTTCTACAACGAGCGATACAGCAACACTGATTTGCATTCACACTCAGTTCCAGACTTTGTAAAACTTGCCGATGCATATGGTTGCCATGGAATTCGCGTTTCAACAGCCGAAGATGTCGACAAAGCAATTGAAAGGTCGATGGAAATCAATGACGCTCCAGTTGTAATTGATTTCCAGGTACACCGTGACGCAATGGTGTGGCCAATGGTTGCTGCTGGAACCGGAAATGACGAAATTCAATTTGCGCGAGATCTGGCACCACAATGGGAAAGAGGGGATGACTAACCATGGCTCGTCATACTCTTTCGATCTTGGTTCAAGATCAACCTGGTGTGCTTGCTCGAATATCGGCGCTGTTTTCTCGTCGCGGTTACAACATTGAATCTTTGGCAGTAGGCACAACCGAAACCGAAGGCGTTTCACGCATGACAGTTGTAGTTAATGTTGACCAGCACGCACTTGAGCAAGTCACTAAGCAGTTAAACAAGTTGATCAACGTTCTCAAAATCGTTGAACTCGATGACAACACTGCAATTGCTAGAGAATTGATGCTTATCAAAGTTAAGGCGGACGACCACTCCCGCAGCAAGGTGCTTGAGCTCGTTGAACTATTCCGCGCCAAAGTTGTGGACGTTAGCGCAGATGCGGTAACCATCGAAGCAACTGGTTCCAGAGACAAGCTTGAGGCATTCTTAAATGTCCTGGTACCGCATGGAATCAAGGAAATTGTACAGTCTGGCGTTGTGGCGCTTGCCCGTGGCGGCCGTTCAATTGCAGACCGTTCAAACAAGAATCCAGATCGTTCCATCTAGAAATTCACACAATCCAAAGAATCTGACAGACTTACCAAACTAGCGAAATAGGAGAGCCCAGTGGCCGAATTGTTTTACGAAGATGATGCAGACCTATCAATTATTCAAGGTCGCAAAGTAGCCGTTATTGGTTACGGTAGCCAGGGCCACGCCCACGCACTTAGCTTGCGCGACAGCGGCGTTGACGTTCGTGTTGGTCTTGCTGATGGCTCAAAGAGCAAAGCAAAGGCTGAATCTGAAGGACTACGTGTAGTAGATCCAGCAACTGCAGCTGCTGAAGCCGATGTCATCATGATGTTGGTTCCAGACCACGTTGCTCGCAAGGTTTATGCCGAATCCGTTGAGCCAAACCTAAAAGCTGGCGATGCACTGTTCTTTGCACATGGCTTTAACATCCGTTTTGGTTACATCACACCGCCAGCAAACGTAGATGTCTGCATGGCTGCGCCAAAGGGACCAGGTCACTTAGTGCGTCGTGAGTACGTTGCAGGTCGTGGCGTTCCAGCGATTGTTGCTGTTGAACAGGATGCAAGCGGCAACGCATGGCCATTGGTTCTTTCCTACGCAGCAGGTATCGGCGCACTTCGCGCTGGTGGAATCAAAACCACATTCACTGAAGAAACCGAGACCGATCTGTTTGGTGAGCAAGCCGTTCTTTGTGGTGGCGCATCAGCACTAGTTCAAGCCGGCTTTGAAACTCTTGTTGAAGCTGGTTACCAGCCAGAAGTTGCTTACTTCGAGTGCTTGCATGAGTTGAAGCTAATTGTTGACCTAATGTACGAAGGTGGAATTGCTAAGCAGCGTTGGTCAGTTTCTGACACAGCTGAATATGGCGACTACGTATCAGGTCCACGAATCATCAACTCAGATGTAAAGGCTGCAATGAAAGATGTCTTGACTGACATTCAGCAGGGCAAGTTTGCGCAACGCTTCATCGATGATCAGGATGCGGGAGCACCAGAATTCAAGGCGCTTCGCGCAAAGGGTGAGGCACATCCAATCGAGGCAACCGGCCGCGAACTTCGTAAGTTGATGTCATGGGTTAAAGCCGGTGACAACGACTACGTTGAAGGCACTGCAGGTCGCTAACCAAATGCTTGCGATACAGGTAGATCAGCCCGGTGGACCAGAAGTCCTAAAGGTAGCTGATCTACCTGTTCCAATTTGTGGGCCAGATCAACTGTTAGTTGAACTGGCATTTAGTGGCGTTAACTTCATTGACATTTACCAACGCCAAGGCATTTACCCAATGCCAAGTCCATACGTTCCAGGACTTGAGGGCAGCGGCGTTGTAACGGAAGTTGGTTCGGCAGTCCAAGGTTTTTCCGTAGGAGACAAGGTTGCTTGGCCATCCTCGCTCGGTAGTTATTCGCAGGTCCATGCCGTTAATGCGGCATCAGTTGTGAAAGTGCCTGAAGGCGTTTCTCTGGATGTAGCTTGTGCCGCGATGCTCCAGGGAATGACTGCGCACTATTTGATCGCATCGCTTTACGAGATTAAGGCAGGGGATACCGCCTTAGTGCATGCAGCAGCTGGAGGTGTTGGCCAACTTCTCTGCCAAATGATTGTTAATCGCGGGGCAACAGTTATTGGAACTACATCAACTTCTGAAAAAGCAGAAATCGCTAGCAAGGCAGGCGCAAGTCAAGTCATTAGATATGACACCGAAGAGGTAGCCAAAAAGGCTAAAGAACTCACCAACGGAATCGGCGTTGACGTTGTCTATGACGGAGTGGGGCTAACAACTTTTGAAGCCAGCCTGGCTTCGCTTAAGCGACGCGGCATGATGGCATTATTTGGTGGCGCAAGTGGAATGGTTGCGCCATTTGATCTGCAAGCCTTAAGCCGAATGGGATCCTTATTTGTTACCCGGCCAACATTGGCGGATTACATTGTTGGTCCTGGTGAAATGCAGTGGCGGGCGGATGAAATCTTTGCCGAACACCTTGCCGGAAAACTTAACTTTGCTATCGGTAGAACTTACGAATTGAAGGATGCAAGCGAATCGCACACTGACTTAGCAGCGCGCAAAACCACAGGAAAGCTCTTACTCGTTTCAAATTAGGGACATTTTCTAGTGACTAAAAATCCAGATAGGCTTTAAAGATGCCGGCCGCACTTGTAACTGGAACATTCAATCCACCTCACATGGGTCATGTGAAGCTCATCAAAGCGGCGATTGAAAAACGTAATCACGTAGTCGTAGTTGTATTAGCCGCACCCCATGATCGATTAGCCGCTAATGATCGTGCTCGGGCGCTTCTGCAGGACTGCGTGGCCGAGGGCGTGCAGGAAGCCGCAATGACCATCGTGCATGGTTATGAATCAACACCTTATGACCCAGGCAACAGTGCAGTGGCAAAATCCAATGCTCGCGTTATCGAAGCACACCTGCGTCACACTCCACCTGTTGATTTATTAGTTACTTCAGAAACTAATGGCGATGAATTCGCAAAATTACTTGGTTTACATCACCACAGTTTTGATCCAGACCGCACCCAAGTACCAGTGTCATCAACTCAGATTCGTGACGACTTAGTTAGCAACTGGCACTTGCTTGGTCCAGGATCTAGAGAACTGCTAGCAATTCGTGCGGTGTTTATTGGTGCTGAATCAACTGGCACTACGACCACAACTCTGGCAGTGCAGGCTGAGTTAATGAAGCGTGTTGGCAATTTTGCAACAACAAACTGGATCCGGGAATACGGTCGCGATCTAACTATGCGCAAGAAAGAACAAGCCGAGGCTATGGGTTTAACCGAGTACGCAGTGCCTTGGACAACTAATGACTTCGTGGAAATCGCGATTGTGCAACAACAACTTGAAGATGTGGCAGCTCGCACTGGTGGACCTGTTGTGTGTTGTGACACGGATGTTTTCGCCACCATAATTTGGGAACGTCGTTACTTAGGCGAGAAAGCCGCACTTCCAATGCCAGTTGACTCGCAAAACCGGATCTATTTTGTAACGCAACCTGACGGTGTTCCATTTGTCCAAGACAAGATTCGTGACTCTGAAGAACTACGTATTTCAATGACTCGTGAGTTCGAAGATGATCTGATCAGCACAGGCAGATCTTGGATGGCACTAGATGGATCAGTGGAAGCCCGAGTCGAATTAGCGCTAAAGGCAATTGATGCTGCCATGGCACAAGCCTTCGATTTTCACGTGCACTAGATTCACCGTTCCTGCCTTAGGCAAGGTTTTGAAACCCTAAACTTGATCCCATGCGATCAATCAAAACAATCCACGTCGTTAGTTGCCATGCCGAAGGTGAAGTCGGAGATGTGATTGTTGGTGGTGTAAATCCGCCACCTGGCGATACTTTGTATGATCAGTCCCGGTTCATTGCCACCGACAACGAACTTCGTCAATTTGTTTTGAATGAACCACGTGGCGGTGTTTTCCGACATGTAAACATGTTGGTTCCACCCAAAGATCCAAGAGCAGCAGTTGGATTCATCATCATGGAACCCGAAGACACCCCACTGATGTCTGGTTCCAATTCAATGTGCGTTGCCACCGTAGTTCTAGAAACTGGAATTGTGCCAATGGTTGAGCCAGAAACCCACTTCTTCATGGAAGCCCCAGCTGGATTAGTTGAAGTTTTTGCAACTTGTAAAGACGGCAAGGCAACCCAGATCAAGGTTCACAATGTTCCTGCGTTTGCGGCAACTTTGGACACCAAGCTAGAGGTTCCTGGTTTAGGAACTTTGACAGTTGATACCGCTTGGGGTGGTGACAGTTTCGTTATCGTGAACGCAAAAGAATTGGGATTCACACTTGACCCAAGTGAAGCTCGCGATCTTGCGGTTATGGGAATTGGAATCACCAAAGCTGCAAATGAGCAGTTAACTTTCACTCACCCAACTATTCCAGGCTGGACTCACTTCTCATTTTGCCAAATGGCAATGCCCGTGTTTGAAGAAAACGGCTCACTGATTAGCCATAATGCAGTTGCAGTTCAGCCAGGAAAAATTGATCGCTCACCAACCGGCACCGGAGTTTCGGCACGCATGGCAGTTCTACATGCCCGTGGCGTAATGAAACTCGGCGATCGAATCCGCGGACGCTCAATTATTGGATCGCACTTTGAGGGCCGTATCGAACAGGAAGTAATGATTGGCGATAAACCAGGCATCATCCCATCGATTGCTGGCCAAGCTTGGTTAACTGGTACTCACCAACACATGTTGGATCCAACAGACCCATATCCGCATGGCTACATTGTCAGCGACACTTGGCCACGAATTGGAAAAGATTAACTCCTGGCATGTCCGTATCACCAAACATTGCTCACCTAGATTTCTCTGAAACTGGATTTTCGATCCGTTCTGATCAAGTCATGCAAGCGCGGGAGCAACATTGGTATGCGACAACAAACTTTGGCATTGCAATCTTGCGTTATGAAGATTCCAATGCCTTACTCAAGGACAAGCGCCTCTATCAAGGCACTCGCAGATGGCCATCACATTTTGGCATAACAGATGGCCTATTGGCGCAGTGGTGGCCCGACATCATGCTCAGCATTGAAGGTGAGGATCACCTTCGACTTCGCAAACTTTCCGGTCCCGCCTTTTCGCCCAAGGTTCTTGAGCCTTTGATCCCGACATTTTCGGAACTTGCTCATGAGTTAATAGATGGTTTTTGTGAACGCGGGACCGCGGAGTTTATGAGTGAATTCGCTGAAGCTTATTCAGCCCGAGTAATCACTGGCTTACTTGGAATCGATAAGTCACATTGGCGAGAGATCGCAGATCTAGCTACCGAACTTGGATATGTATTTAGTGTCACGATCAAAGATGACTTAGAAGTTATCGAGCATGGGTTATCGGGGCTGCTAGAGATATCCAAAGATCTGATTGAAAGTCGCCAAGGCACAGATGGTGATGATTTTGTCGGTGCACTTATCAGGGCAAACTCTGATGGTAAGAAAATTACAGATCATGAATTATTGATGCTGGTTAGTTTCATTATTTTTGCTGGTTTTGACACCACTCGAAATCAAATTGGCCTAGGGCTGCAGACTTTTTCCAAACACATGGATCAGTGGCAAAACTTAGGGGAGAATCCGGACTTGGCTCGAAGCGCGGTTGAAGAAGTTATGCGAGTTAATCCAACAATCACTTGGGTTAGTCGCGAGGCTTCCGTAGATGTTGAGTACAAAGACCTGGTTATTCAACAAGGCAAAACCATTCACTTATTAACTATTCCGTCTGGAAGCGATCCACGCAGATTTGAACAAGTCGAATTCGATATAACTGCGCAAAGACCGCCTCACTTTGGCTTCGGTGGGGGAATGCATCACTGCTTAGGACATTATGTGGCGCGCCTAGATATGGCCGAGGCATACAAAGCACTTGCACAGCGCCTGCCAGATTTTGAAATCCTGTCAGGAGCCTCGTACCTTCCAGATAGCGGAAACACTGGTCCGATTGAATTACCGATCAAGTTCACGCCTTCAGCTCGTAGGTCCTAATGCCTGAGAAACCAAAGGCGCCACCAAAACTCAAATCAATCAAATCAATTCAAAAGTATTTGGCTACCCAAGATCAGCGACTCGGTAGATTCCTAGAGAATGCCCCGCTGTATCCAGTTGCCAAAGAACCTGCACACAATTCACATTTCGAAACCATTGTGTTTGCGGTGATTGGACAACAGTTATCAGGGAAAGCAGCAGACACGATTACGCACCGGTTAATTGCGAAAACTGGGTCACCAGTTAAGCCAGCCAAAATTCTAAAACTGGGCCACCTTGAACTTCGCGAAATAGGTCTGAGTAATGCCAAGGCGAGAACAATTCTTGAGTTAAGTGAAGCGATTGTTAAGGGCTTTGATCTGGAGTCAGTCGATCAATTACCTGATGATGAAGTCGTTAAGCAGTTGACCCAATTCTGGGGAATCGGTCGCTGGACCGTCGAGATGTTCATGATGTTTAGATTGGGCAGACTCGATGTTTGGCCAATCGGTGACTTGGGCGTGCGTAGAGGTTGGGGAATCATTCAAGGCTTGGGTTACACACCAACGGAGAAAGAAGTAATTGGCGTAACAGATCATCTTTCTCCGTATCGAAGTGTCGTTGCTTGGCATTGCTGGCGAGCAACTGATGAAGAACCAGACTTTTGGTAACTGCTACCTGCTAATTCTTCGCAGTCGTGATTCTTTGATTTCATCTAGAATCAGAATATGTCTAAGCCTGTAGTGCTAATTGCCGAAGAACTTTCTCCAGCCACAATCGCGGTTCTTGGTGAAGAGTTCGAAATTCGGTACTGCGAAGGTGCCAATCGGGTGGAACTACTCAGCAACCTAGCCTCTGCAAATGCAGTTTTAATTCGTTCAGCAACCAAAATGGATGCCGAAGCAATTGCGGCTGCACCAAATTTGAAGATTATTGCGCGCGCTGGAGTTGGCCTGGACAATGTTGATGTGCCAGCGGCAACCACTGCTGGAGTGTTAGTTGTAAATGCCCCAACCAGCAACATTGTTTCGGCGGCAGAGTTAGCAGTTTCGCTATTACTTGCTGTGGCTCGAAATGTAGTTCCAGCTAACTTGGCACTAAAGAATGGCCAATGGAAGCGCTCTCAATTTGGGGGAGTTGAACTTCAAGGTAAGACCGTTGGAATCATTGGTATGGGCAAAATTGGAATGTTAGTAGCTCAGCGCCTTGCTGGCTTCGACATGAAATTTGTCGCATACGATCCGTACGTCAAAACTGCGCCCACAGGTGGCCCAGAAATCAAAATGGTTTCACTAGATGACTTGCTTTCGGAATCAGACTTTGTAACCATCCACATCCCAAAGACAGCCGAAACAACGGGACTAATTGATTCCGCAGCACTACTGAAGATGAAGTCGACTGCTTTTGTGATTAACGCAGCCCGCGGTGGAGTATTAGATGAAGGCGCGTTGTTTGATGCACTTAAAGCAGGAACGATTGCTGGCGCGGGACTGGATGTTTATGCCACCGAACCTTGCACAGACTCACCGCTGTTCGCCTTAGACAATGTTGTTGCTACACCACACTTAGGCGCTTCAACTGAAGAGGCGCAAGAAAAAGCTGGTATTGCTGTAGCAGAATCAGTTGTTGCAGCGTTTGCTGGCAAGGAAGTTCCAGGCGCAGTTAACGCAGATTCAGTTAACTAGTTAGTCCGACTCGGAACAGCTCGACCATTTCGTCGATTTCTGCTTCGGTAGTGCTAAGTGGTGGCGCAACTTGAAGTGCTCCACCCCAAATTGCACGTGAGATAACTCCAACATCGCGACACTTGCCATACATGGCAGGCGCAATATTTGGGTCAGCCATTTGGATGCCACCTAAGAAGCCAACGCCAGTGCGAACTTCGCTAACAACATCGAGATCTTCTAGTGTGCGCAGTGCGCTGGCAAACTTATCCTCGAGGCGAGCAACGTGAGCTGGAAGGTTTTCGCGCATCAGGATGTTGATGTTTGCAACGCCAGCGGCTGCAGCTGTGGCATGTCCACCGTAGGTGTAGCCATGGCGCCAGACGCCCGCACTTGGTGCATAGAAAGCTTCCCAAACTGATGGAGCAGCGATTACTGCGCCCATTGGTGCGTAACCTGAAGTCAAACCTTTTGCGACTGTGATCAGATCAGGGGCTAAGCCATATCGAGTCGAAGCAAACCAATCGCCACAGCGACCAAAGCCATTGATAACTTCATCGGCCACGAAAAGAATGTTGCGCTCGGCACACGCCTTGCGAACTGTCTGAAGATATAGATCTGGCGGAATCCTAACCCCACCGGCACCTTGAATTGGTTCGCAGAAAAACGCAGCGATGTTCTCTTCGCCGATGCGATCAATGGTTGCGATCATTTCATCGGCATCGTCCCAAGGAACGCGAACAACATCTTCAACTAATTCCGAATAGCCATCATTGTTTGGTGGAATGCCTGCAATTGAGGTACCACCAGCATGCATACCGTGGTAACCATTTTCCCGAAATACGATTACTTTCTTAGATGGCTTACCCTGCAAAGTCCAGTAGCGGCGAGACATCTTTAGGGCAGTGTCGATACTGTCGCTGCCACCTGAAGTGAAGAAGATTTTTGAGTCTGGCACAGGTGAAATAGAGGCAACTAAATCTGCTAATTCGATGGTTGGCGCCGTAGTGCATTCACCAAATGAAGAATATGATGCAATGTCTGCGGCTTGAGCTGCCATCGCTTCGCCAATTTCTTTACGACCGTGCCCAACATTCATGTACCAAAGAGCACCAGCGGCATCGAAGTACTTTTTGCCCTTGTCATCCCAAATCCAGGAGCCCTCACCTTTAGTCATAACCAGTGGGCCATTGTTTGAAATAGCGTGCATGTCGGCGAATCCGTGCCAGAAAGCATTTGACATATTTACTCCTTCGAAGTCCTTCCAGAATACCGATTTAACTTTGCGTTGTGGCATAGTTAGGCCATGATTTCTTGGCCA
>CANKTT010000008.1 GCA_947486505.1 Actinomycetota bacterium
GATGTCCTTGCACACTACTGGGAGCAAGACCTTCGCGATGAGTATTTTCCAATCGATGCTTGCAGTCAAGGTGTTCTGGCTAAGGCTCCGCTCATAATGTGGCACTGTTGCGAAAACTGTTACTTACTCTTCCCCCGTGCATCATTCTCAAAGCATCTTTGGACTGCTTTAACTGATGCTGCGGTTGAGTACCTGTAAAATCAAGTAACACTTTCTAACTCCAAAGTAGGCACCGTGACTGCAGTAATTCTCGATGGCTTAGCTACTGCTGCTGCAGTAAAAGCAGATTTAGCAACTCGTGTCGCGGCATTGAACGCAAAGGGTATTTTTCCTGGCCTTGGCACCATCTTGGTTGGCAATGATCCGGGGTCACATTCATACGTAGGTGGCAAACATAAAGATTGTCACGAAGTCGGAATCACTTCAGTCCGTGAGGATCTACCGGAATCTGCTACTCAGCAAGATGTTATGGATGCAATTGCTCGACTCAATGCTGACCCAGCCTGCACTGGGTATATCGTGCAGTTGCCATTACCAAAAGGCTTAGATTCAAATGCTGCTCTGGAAGCCATTGACCCACGAAAAGATGCTGATGGTCTACATCCGACAAACCTTGGTCGCTTAGTTCTAGGTGAACCAGCTCCGCTTCCTTGCACACCACGAGGAATTGTTGAACTACTTCGCGCGTACGACGTAAAAATTGACGGTGCAGAAGTTTGCATTGTGGGGCGTGGCGTAACTGTTGGTCGCCCACTTGGACTATTACTTACTCGTCGTAGCGAGAACGCAACCGTAACTTTGTGTCACACCGGTACAAAAGACATGGCTGCGCACATTAAGCGCGCTGACATTGTCGTTGCTGCTGCTGGTGTCCCACATTTTATAAAGCCCGACATGATCAAGCCGGGTGCTGCGTTGCTAGATGTTGGCATCACTCGCACTGATGCTGGCCTGCTTGGCGACCTGGATCCAGCTTGCGCTGAAGTCGCCGGATGGATTGCTCCAATGCCAGGTGGAACCGGTCCAATGACACGAGCCATGTTGCTAGCCAACGTAGTCGACACTGCAGAAGGAAACCTCTAATGTCAATCAAAGAATATGACTACGTAATTATTGGTGGCGGTTCTGCTGGATCGGTTCTTGGTAATCGCCTTTCCGAAAATCCAGACAACGAAGTATTAGTCCTTGAAGCCGGGCGCAAAGACTCGTGGTGGGATCTTTACATCCAGATGCCAGCAGCGTTAACTTTCCCCATTGGCAGCAAGTTCTACGACTGGATGTACGAAACAGATCCAGAACCTTACATGGGTGGCCGCCGGGTTTACCAAGGCCGCGGAAAAATTCTTGGCGGTTCAGGTTCGATCAACGGCATGATTTTCCAGCGCGGAAATCCAATGGACTACGAACGTTGGGCTGCGGATGAAGGTATGGAGAACTGGGACTTCGCTCATTGCTTGCCGTACTTCAAGAAAATGGAAAACGCTACGGGCGTTCCAAATGACACCACGTATCGTGGCCACGACGGACCACTTTATCTGGAAAAAGGCCCAGCAAAGAATCCGCTATTCAAAGCTTTCTTCGATGCTGCGGTAGCCGCTGGCTTTAAGCGAACTGAAGATGTTAACGGCTACAGCCAAGAAGGCTTTGGCCCGTTTGATAAAAACGTTAAGAACGGTCGACGTTGGTCTTCGTCTACTGCGTACCTACATCCAGTAATGAACCGTAAGAATCTAACCGTTCAGACGCGTCACCAAGTTCATAGAGTGATTTTTGAAGGCGACAAAGCAGTTGGTGTTGTTGCCCAGCATGGTAAAACCATTACTGAATACCGTGCCAAGAATGTTGTGCTTTGTGGTGGTGCAATCAACACGCCACAGGTTCTGCAGCTTTCCGGAATTGGTCCTGCCGAACTTCTCAAGAAGCATGGGATCCCGGTAATTAAAGATCTGCCAGGTGTGGGCCAGAACTTGCAGGACCATCTTGAGGTTTATATCCAGCATGCCTGCAAACAGCCAATCACGATGAACCCGAATCTGAAGCTTTGGCGGCGCCCATTTATCGGTGCCGCATGGCTATTTGCTCGAAAAGGTCCGGCAGCATCAAATCACTTCGAAGGTGGTGGCTTTGCTCGCTCCAACGACATTGTGAAATATCCAAACTTGATGTACCACTTCCTACCAATTGCGGTTCGCTACGACGGAACTGGCATCGAACAAGGTCATGGTTATCAAGTTCACGTTGGCCCTATGTATTCAGATGCGCGTGGTCGAATTGAAATCAAGAGTGCTGATCCAATGGCTAAGCCTTCGATTTTGTTTAACTACTTGTCAACAGACCAAGACCGACGAGAATGGGTCGAAGCAATTCAAGTCACCAGAAACATTTTGGCGCAGCAACCATTTGATCAATACAGCGACGGCGAGTTATCCCCTGGCCCAGAGGTGCAGACTCCAGAGCAGATTTTGGAATGGGTAGCTAAAGATGCAGAGACTGCATATCACCCATCGTGTACCGCAAAAATGGGTACTGATGACATGAGTGTTGTAGATCCAAACACTATGAAAGTGCACGGTGTTGAGGGATTGTATGTGGTTGATGCATCAGTGTTCCCTTACGTAACTAATGCCAACCTTTACGCACCAACCATGATGGTTGCCGAACGCGCTGCCGACTTGATTCAGGAAAAGCCAACTTTGGCTCCCGAGTATGTTGACTGGCACAAGAACTAACTAAAGGATCTAGCCCCAGTGGTCACCTCAGTTTTATGGGGTAACTGCTGGGGTTCTTTCTTTGGAGTTGATGATTACCAAGCCCACAAGAATCAACAAGGATCCAATTATCTGCCAAATGTTGATTGCTTCACCCAGCACGATTATGCCTAACATGATTGCTACAAAAAGAATTAAATAAGTTGTGTCGCTTGCTACTCCAGCGCCGGATTGCTTAATCAAAGTTTGAATCATTATGTAAGTTATGCCAGTTCCGACAACACCCAAAATCAACAACGAGATCAGCGAGATCGTTGAGGCGTCAGTCGTGATGGTTACAAACCAAGGCAAAATCAAAGTGAAATGAATAGAAGCACAGAGCATTTGTCCAGCAGCGATAGACGTTGGGGTATCTTTCACATTTACAAAGTTGCGTCTGGCGTACACAAGTCCGGCTGCATAGCTAGTGGTTCCGACCATGATTGCTCCGGTACCGATTGCATCAAATTCACCAAGGCCAGTCCAAGGGTGAGCAATAAACAAGGCTCCCAAGAAACCCATACTCAAACCGGTTACTCGACGCCAAGTCGGGTTTTCTTCTGGGATAAACACCAGCACAAAACCAAGAGTCACCAACGGAACTAAGGCATTCCAAATACTCACTTGAACTGTCGAAATTCGGCTAACGGCTGTAGCCATGCCAACAAAAGAAACGGTGTTAAACAGGATTGCTGCAATGTTTAACTTGATCCAGATTTTTTTTCCACGTGGGTAATGATCCTTAGTTACCAGAAGGACAATCGCCAATGTAACTGCAGCCAAAACAGTGCGACCCCAAGCCACTTCAAGGGCGGAAAACGACTCTAGGGCAAAGTGCGCCCACATGTAGTTGCCACCAAAAAGTACTGAGACTGTTATGAAGAGCGCAGTATGTGACTTTGTCGTCGTCGGCGTTGTTGGTGCTGTCTGGGCGGTCATCGATTATCAAGCGCTAGCGAAGCCAGAGCTGCGTTAACAATCGCACCAGATGATAAGTCGTTTATGTTGTATAGATCCTTAACAGTTCCTGACTGTCCGAAGGAATCCACGCCAAGCGAAACGCAAGGCACGCCGATGGCAGACCCCATCCAGGCCATGGCATGACTCGATGCATCTTGAATTGTCACAATTGGAGCTCTATCCCCAATTACTGACCACAGTGGCCCAGGCAGACTTGGCGCCGATGCCGTTCTAACCGCTTGGCGCAAGGTGCGTTGCCATGAGCCATACCAGCGATCCGCGCTCGTGACATCAATTACATGAGCAGCCACGCCTTCACTACAGAGTTCATTAGCTGCTGCCAGAACTTCTGGCATAACTGCGCCAGAAGCAACAAGATGAACCATAGGCACTCGTTCACTGTCGTCCGCACCGCGCAATTCTGGGAACTGTTCGAAAGCATCAAAGAGTCGGTAGCCGCCGCTTAGAACTTGGCGCCTTAGTACTGCATCACCGATTCGTTTCCGAGCAGCCTCAAACGGTGCTTGATCTAATGGTCGAGTAGTTAGCCGGAAGTAGAACGCTCCATCGTCATAAGGTGCCGCAGTCTTTAACTCTGAAGGACCGGCAGCAACTCGAGTAATTGCATCGGCAAGCATCCAGCTCAATGCGGTTCCATAAGTAGGTTCGATGAATGTAACTCCCGGCAATTCCATGCCAATCGATGCAGTGATCGTAGACTGGTGCGCGCCACCTTCTGGGGCTAACGTAACTCCACTTGGTGTGCCAGCAATAATAAATCGAGCTGCTGAATAAGTGCCATAAATAAATGCATCTAGGCCACGGCAGACAAATGGATCGTAAACAGTTCCGATTGGGATCAACGGTTGGTCTGACAAGTCCCAAGAAAGACCAAGTTGACCAAGCAATAGGAATAAGTTCATTTCGCTAATGCCAAGTTCAATGTGTTGACCTGTTGGACCTTCTGCCCACTTCAACATTGGGTCTTCATTCCAAGCCCGACGTTCATCGGGCGAGTAAATTCCATTGCGATTGATAAAGCCAGCCAAGTTTGTAGAGGTTGCAACATCGGGAGCCGTTGTAACCATGTACTTATTTATCTCTTCAATTCGGGATAGATCCACCAGAACGCGACCGAATGCTTCTTGAGTGCTCAGTGGCTTTGTACCAGTGGCGATCTCTGGTGCGGGCACATTAAGTTCTACACCTTTTGAAGTCGGCGAGCGATGTAAATCATGTCTGCGCTGCGCTGACAGAACACCAGCTGGACTTTGTGGATCAAAATCTGACCATTCTGTTTCTTTATTTAGTCCAAGCTCGCTACGGAAGTTATCAATTTGGTCACCACTTAGTAGGGCGGAGTGATTTCTTGGATTACCTGCCATTGGCAGACCCCAGCCTTTGATTGTGTATGCGAAAACTACGCTTGGTCGATCCGTGACGCTATCGCAAACTGCAAATGCGTCGCGAAGACTGTCTAAGTTGTGTCCACCTAAATCAGTAACTAACTCGTATAGTTCCTCGTCGTTAAGTTCAGCAACAGACATTCCAACTTCAGCGGGAGCGCCTTCAAGGAATCGAGTTCGTAATTCTTGGCCTCGGAATCCAAACAGCGATTGGTACTGCTCATTTTCCATGGCGTCAATCCAGGCTTCAAGGTCCTTGCCATATGGCTGCGCAAACTTAGCCTGCAATTTCTTGCCATACTTAACTTCAATTACATGCCAGCCAGCTGCTTCAAACTGAGCACGCCACTGCATGATTCGAATTCCTGGAATAACTCGATCAAGTGACTGTCGATTAAAGTCAACAACCCACATCACATTGCCTAGTTCAGTTGTTGCTGGGTCGGCTACCGCTTCCCAAACGTTACCTTCATCCAGTTCGGCATCACCAATCAGGGCGATGAATCGTGAGTGTGGACGCTCGCCAAAGTGGGAATCCACATATCGCCTGGTTGCTGCTGCGAAAAGTGGTGCTGCAGCTCCAAGTCCAACTGATCCCGTTGAAAAATCTGGCGCGTCTGGATCTTTAGTTCGTGACGGATAAGACTGCAAGCCACCAAATTCACGCAAGCGTTTTAAGTAACTTTCATCAAGATTTCCAAGCAAGTACTGAATGGCGTGAAAAACCGGGGACGCATGAGGCTTAACACTTACTCGATCCGGGCCATCCAAATGGTCGAAATACAGAGCAGTCATGATGGAAGTAAGGGACGCACTTGATGCTTGATGGCCACCAACTTTTACGTCATCTTTTAACTCGCGTTCGCGATTGGCAAAGTCAACCATTCGAACTGCTAGCCATAAAACTCGTCGCTGAATCTCATCTAATAGATCTGTGTCAACGCGCTGCTTACTCATGCCGGTTCCTTTACCTGGGTTGGCGCGGCGTCAAACATTTTGAGCGAAACCGCCGCCATAACTGAGCATATCGCCATGACTGTCCAGGCTGCTTGCCAACTGAAAGATTCAACGATCTGGGACATGATGATTGGTGAAAGTCCCCCAGCCGCAAAGATAAAGCTGTGTAACACACCTTGAGTAAATCCAACTCGCTCAGACGGCACTGCCACTACCGCAGTTGTAAACAGCAAGCCATTCCAACCCATGGCTGAGATGCCAGCCAAGAACAACAAGGGAACCACGATTGCGTACTGCTCGAGAACAGCACAAAGCAAAAGTAAAGTTGCGCCAAGTAAGGCAATGACGATCTGGAACTGAACTCGTCGAGTTGGATGGCGATCGCTGATTACGCCTAGTTGAATTCGAAGCGGGATTACAACAGCCATCATGAGTGCATAAAGTTGCCCGGCATGTGTTGGAGTCCAGCCTCTGCTGGTACTCAAATACAAAGTAAGTAGCGCCACAATTCCGAGTTGCGTGAGACAAAAGAATGCAGCCGCAATCAATATCGGAGATAGTCGTCGCCAATTAACTGGCGGTAGATTCTCTGCTTTTAGACGTGGTGGTTCGGGAACCCCAACTGGAGCGAAGATCACAAATACCCCGCTCAAAATAATGAGTCCAGCAAGGGCGTAGAGCGCGGCACTTAGTCCATGTGAAACTGCAATTCCAGTTAGGACGATTCCGCCAATAACTCCACCAACGGGGACGGCTGCTTGTCGAGTCGAAAGGGCAAATCCAATATTTCCTAAATGAACAAAGTTTCTTGCCAGGCCTTTTGTCATTGCAACAGTTGGCGAAGCCATCATGATGCCAGCAAAAATCAAAGCAAAATGCGCAACCTCAGATGCCTTAAAAAATGCTGCGATTGAAAAGCAAGTGGCAGTTCCCAATAGTCCAATCAATGCAACTATTCGATCATCCATTCGATCCGCTAAGTTACCCCAAAAGATCACAGCAAATGCGGTGCCAAGACTTATGGTTCCCAAAAGCAAACCGACACCAGAAGTTGTCAGATCAAACGTGCTTGCCAGAATTGGACCAAGCGCTGGCAGGCCTTGCTGCGCTGTAGAAACTGCCAGTTGCGCAGCAATAGCTGCTGCCAAAATCCCAAGCGCATCTCGGCGCAATTTTTCCGGAGATGCTTGAGACATAATTTATCTGGATATCAAAAGTTATCTTGATGCCAAAGTGTGGCGCGCCATCACAATGCGTTGCACTTGATTTGTGCCTTCGTAAATTTGAGTAATTTTGGCATCGCGCATCATGCGCTCAACTGGATAGTCGCGTGTGAAGCCGTATCCGCCTAGCAATTGAACAGCGTCGGTTGTAATCTCCATCGCAACATCGGATGCAAAGCACTTACTTGCCGCACCAAAGAAAGTTAAGTCCGAATCGTTGCGCTCACTTCGAGCTGCGGCAGCGTAAGTTAACTGACGCGCAGCTTCTAGCTTCATTGACATATCAGCAACCATGAACTGAATACCTTGGAACTCGGCAATCGCCTTACCGAATTGCTTACGTTCCTTGATGTAGCCAGTGGCAAAATCCAATGCGCCTTGGGCAATTCCAACTGCTTGCGCGGCAATAGCAATCCGGCTGTGATCGAGGGTGGTCATGGCAATTCCAAATCCAGCGCCAACTTCACCGATGCGACGGGAATCTGGAATAACTACGTTGTCCAGATAGACCTCTCGAGTCGGTGAGCCCTTAATTCCAAGCTTCTTTTCCGGAGCGCCAAAACTGACCCCGGGATCGTCTTTCTTTACAACGAATGCAGTAATGCCACCACGGGCACCTTTCTCCTTATCAGTAACAGCAAGCACAGTATAGATATGACTTTCACCGGCATTCGTAATCCACTTTTTGGAGCCGTTCAATGTCCACGAATCACCACTTGCTACCGCAGTAGTTTTCATAGCGCCGGCATCGCTGCCAGCATCAGTTTCAGAAAGCGCGTAAGACCATAGGGTTTCGCCTGTTGCTAAGCCTGGCAAAAACTCTTGTTTCAATTCTTCGCTGCCACTAAAAATTACTGGAAGTGATGCCAGTTTGTTAACTCCCGGAATCAAACTGCTTGAGGCGCAAGCCCGAGCAACTTCCTCGACCACAATCGCAGAAGCTAAAGCATCAGCCCCCGCGCCTCCGTATGCCTCAGGCACGTGGATGGCTTGAAGTTCGGAAGCCACGAGAGCTTCGTAAGCCTCGCGCGGGAAGCGAGCGTCTTCATCTACTTCGGCCGCAAACGGGGCAATTTTGGCATCTGCCAGAGCTCGCACCACAGATCTGAGTTCTTCATGTTCGTCCGCGGTCTTGTAGATGTCGAAACTGCTCACTTGGGCTCCTGAATATGCAGATTGCATACAATTGTGCCACTTTTCAGGCGTACTTGCTATTGAAAGCCTTAATTTAGTCAAAACCAAGCGTGGATTCTGTATTAGATGTATACAAGAAGTGGGAATTTAGCCGTTTGGAGGGCGCATGTCAGATTCATTCGAAAACGCTGGTTATGGACAAGGCGAAGTTGGCTGGGGAACCCGGCCCGCAATCATCGCAGTTGATTTTCAGATGTCATTTTGTGATCCAAAGTTTGCATTAGGGCGAAGTGAGCACGCCCAGCGGGCAATTAAGAACGCTGCTCGCCTGTTTCCAGCTGCCCGAGCTGCGGAAATTCCAATCATTCATACTGCGGTTGCCTGGTCAACTGACACCGAGTTTGCCCGCTGGAAAGTACCAGCGCTGCGCGACATCCAACCCGGATCATACGAAGCCCAAATCCACCCAGACCTTTGGGATGACAGTGATGTTTACATTTTGAAGCGTTTTCCATCTGCATTTTTCGGCACTGACATGAGCAGTATCTTGACAACAAACGGAATTGATACGGTTCTGGTTACGGGCGTGACCTCTTCAGGTTGCGTTCGTGCAACCATCGTTGATTCGTTCTCGCATGGATTCCGCACGATAGCAATTGATGACGCCTGCGGCGATCAAGATGCTGGGCCACACGATGCAAACATGCGAGACGTCGGCCGCCGCTACGCAGACGTGATCCAAACTGACGAAGCGATATCAAAAATCAATGCGCTGAGTGTGAACAATTAACTAATGACTCAGCGTGTGGCCTGCTTCACTGGCAGATTCCAGCCCTTTCATTTACAGCATTTGGAAGTGGTATCAGCTCTAAGCCAAAAATTTGAACGCATCATTATCGCGGTCACTAATCCAGACCTTGCGAACTTGCAAGCACACACTGCAAGTTCGCATCGTCACACCGATGGTGCGAATCCGTTCTCATATGAAGCTCGCGTCCAAATAATCGAAGAATCAATTGCTGGCGCAAGAAAACTGGATGCCAGTAAAGTTCAAATTGAAATTGTTCCATTTGATTTGACCGATCCAGGATCCTGGCAGGTTCCAGCGGACACCGTATTTGCACTTCGAATCTTTAGCCCGTGGGAAGCAAGCAAACTATCACTTTTTTCTGAACAAGGTTTCGAAACCCTCCAACTTCAAGCTCCGCAAACAAAGTTATCTGCCTCTGACATTCGCCAGTCATTGCTGACAAATGACAGCACATGGAAATCCTCTGTGGTGCCGGGAGCAATTGACACTATTCAAACGCAGTGGGATCAACTAACTTCCCTAAATGTGAGTGCATAAATTGAAGCCAGCGCCTATGTGGGATGACCGCACTCCAATGATTTTGATTACCTTCGATGGACTTGGCGATCGTCCATGTTCTGAATTGAATGATCAAACGCCACTCGAAGCAGCCCATACTCCTAATCTCGATGAGTTGACTCGAATTGGCGTCTCAGGAATACATCAGCCATTTGGCCCAGGACGAGCTACTTCAAGTGAGCGAAGCCATTGGGCAATGTTTGGTCAGACCCAAACTTTCCCTGGCAGAGCATTGCTAGAGGCAACGGGTATGGGAATTGAGATTCCAGCTGCGCATCCACATTTTCATTTAGCACTTCGCCCAGCAGAGATCCGTGATGGTCAACTTCATGCCATTGGCAGAGTCAGCGCTGATGACTCTGCGGATTGTTTAGATTTGTTTGATGCACTTCGTGTCATGCCACATGAATTGAATCCAGTTTTACATCCACTTCGCAATGGCGAATGCATTCTGGAGTCAATCTCCCTATCGTCACATGAGATCAGTGACAGCGATCCCCTCTTTGGCCACTTGCATCCAGTGCTGAAGCCGCTGCCACTTGATGCCGCTTTGGATAAATCAGCCTCACAGCAATCAGCAGCATTAATGACCAGTTGGCTCAGTGCGGCCGTGCACATGCTTCAAGAGCATCCGATAAACATTGCTAGGCGCGAAGCTGGAAAGTATGAACTAATTGCGCCAGTAACAAAGTGGGCCAGCAACAAAACTGATTTAAAATCCTTTGAGAAATCCACGGGATTAAGCGGCGCAGCAGTTACTAGTTCAGCGCTGTATCGAGGTCTTGCCGACGTTTTAGGAATGACTCAGATTCACATTCCAAGTGACATGGAAGACATCCAGGCGGATTTTGATGCTCGAATTAAGGCTTCACTTAAACTAAGTAAGACACATTCCTTTGTTCACATTCACACTAAAGCCACGGATGAGGCCGGCCACACCAAGCAGCCAAAACTTAAGCGTGATGTGATCGAAGCTTTAGATCGCGCCTGTCATGTACTGCCAAAACTTGCTGAGAACATCACCATCGTTGTTACCGGTGACCACGCCACACCATCAACTGGTGGCATTATGCATTCTGCTCATCCAACTTCATTGATTTTGGCTGGGCCTCATGTTCATCCTGATGAAGTTGTTGATTGCGGAGAACGATCGCACAAATTAGGCGAGCTGGGCAACATAACTGCAAGTGACATTTTGCCCCTTATGTCGCATTACTCACATCGCGCTAGCTTCAAGGGGCACGCCACTGGATCTTCCGAAACAATAGCCTTACCGGATAATCCAGTCGCCCTAGATTTCTCGGAAACAAAAATCAAAATCAGTTAAACAAAGTAGATGGAATAGGAAACAAATGACCAGCAACGTAACGTCCCCACTTGATGTAGAACTTCACATACCCGCTCATCTAGAGAGCGTGATTTCCGAAGTTTCCGATCTTTATGACAATGAAGTCGCTCCCCGCGAACAAGCGCTTCATCACCTATTAAGTGATCAATCAAAGTTCCTTGATGAAACTGGGCGTTTGCATCAAGACATTATTGCTGCTCGGCGGGAAATCATGGCTGCTGCTGGCGCAAAGAACATTTACAGTGCGCATCTACCTGAATCTCTAGGTGGCCGCGGACTTGGCCGAGAAGACATGATCTATGTCGAAGAAAAAGTTTATGGATATGGTGTTGGTTTAAATCCTGCGCTGCTGTCTTGGTCCGAAGGCGCAACTCCACGCTTGTTGCATGCACATGCGCACCAAAAAGAACAGTTTACCGATCCTTTGGTAAAGGGACTAAAAACCAGCTTGCACGGTGTAACTGAAACAGGTGCCGGATCCAACCTTTACGACATGAAGACCAATGCGGTGCGCAAGGGATCTGACTGGGTGCTTAACGGAACTAAGGCTTACATCACCAACTACTTTGATGCTGATGTTGCCCAAGTTTTGGCAATTACAAATCCTGGTGGTGGCCGTCAGTCCTTTACCTACTTCATGTTTGACACTAAAGAGTATGCAAACAAGGGTTACAGAATTGGCAAGCTTTACCAAACCATGTTCGGTGATGGCTACACCGGCGAAATTCACTTCGAAGACATGGTGCTGCCCGAGAGCGCTGTACTCGGTGAAGTTAACGGCGGTTTTGACATTGCAGTTATGTCTTTCAACTACACCCGCATGCGTCGAGCTGGCATGTGCTCAGGTTGGAACAAGTACCTGATTGAAAAGACCCTAGAGCGAGTCAAGACTCGTATCGTCGGCGGTGAACCACTTGGCGCAAAGCAAGGTATCCAGTGGATGATCGCTGACATGTATCTCGATTGGCAGCAAACTCGTTCGCTGTCCCTTGATGTGGCACGGGCCATTGACACTCCTGGACCTTGGTGGAATCTGCCTCGTCCAAGTGATGAAGTACGTCGCATTTGTGCTCTAAAGCTCAGTAACGATGAGTCGTTCTACCGCGTGGCAGATCGTGCGCTACAGATTCATGGCGGCTCTGGCGTACTTCGAGACACTGACATCAACAAGCTGTTCCAAATTGCTCGTAACCTACGTATTCCAGGCGGTACTGATGAAGTACAGCGCACAACTATCGCCGAAACTCTCGGCCTACGATTCAACTAGGAGTAACCATGTCAAACCAGGAAACCTTATCACTCGAGATTGGCACTTGGGCACAGGCGATTTCTATCACCGACGTTCCAAAGCAAGTTCAGGATCAAGCGCTGCTCAACATCCTTGATGCAGTCGGAATCGCGTTTGCATCCACTCACTACGAATTTGCAACCAGAAGTATTGCAGCGTCCGTGGCCTTGGGTTCTGGCCCACGTGGTGTAATCGCTTGTTCTGAGCGCCTAACGGTACGTGACCAAGCAATGCTCAATGGCATCTTGATTCATGGTTTAGATTTTGATGACACTCACGTTCCTGGAGTTATTCATGCAACAGCAAGTGCACTACCAACTGCAATCGCAATTGCTGATGATCGCGAACTAAGCGGCAACGATTTAGTTCTTGGCTTTCTCGTAGCATTAGAAATCGGTGCCCGCGTTGGTACCGCTGCCAATGGTGGATTCCATGCTCAAGGCTTCCACCCAACCGGACTTGCTGGCGCATTTGGCGCTGCCACCGGTGCCGCCAAAATGATTGGACTTGATGCGCACGGTATCGCCAGCGCCCAGGGAATTGTTGGATCATTGGCATCAGGTTCTATGGAGTTCTTGGAGACTGGAGCCTGGACTAAGCGTCTGCATCCAGGTTGGGCTGCAGTTTCAGGTATTACTGCTGCGGAACTTGCCAAAGCTAAGTTCGAAGCACCGCTGGCGATCTATGAAGGTCGTTTTGGTCTTTACACAACACATACTCCGGCCGGCCATGACCTAAAGATGGATGCAGTAGCTGCTGACCTAGGTTCCGCTTGGGAATTGATGCGAGTCGCTATTAAGCCTTACGCTGCATGTCACTTCACGCATGCATGTATTGATATTGCGATTGAACTTGCAACGGAAAACAATCTAACTGCCGCAGATATCGAATCAGTAACCACAATTGTGCCTTCGCAGGTTGTTCCAGTGGTTTGCGAACCAGCGCAGGCGAAGCTCACTCCACGCAGTGATTACGATGCTAAATTCTCGTTGCCATTCATCGTGGCAACAGCTATTGCAAAGCGTCGCTTCACTTTGGCAGACCTTGATGATGATTGCCTAGTTGATCCTGAGCTATTGGATCTAGCTGCCAAGGTCTCCTACCAAAATGATCCAAACCCTACGTTCCCGAAGTACTTCCATGGTGAAGTGATTATCCAAACGAAGGATGGCCGTACGCTTCGCAAGCGTGAAGACATTAACCGTGGTGCAGATGAGCGTCCACTTTCTGTAAGTGATGTCGAAACTAAGTTCCGTGACAATGTCTCATTGGTAGCTGGGACTGACGTTGCTGACCGGGTACTAAACGCAGTTATGTCTTTGCCAACAACTAAGAACTCGCGTGATTTCGTTGAGGCCTTAACAGCTAAATGACAATTGATGTAACGGGATTAAGTCTTAGAGATTTCACTTCATGTGGTGGTTGTGCTGCTAAGGCAGATGCTTCCCTGCTGAAGTTACTTCGATCTGCTGCCTACGACCAACAAGGTATCGACACACTTGTTGGTCTGGCTGCGCCTGACGATGCCGCGGTTACTGCAATCAACGAAACCACATCACTGATAACAACTGTTGACTTCTTTCCACCAGTTGTAAGTTATGCGTTTGAGTACGGATATGTGAGCGCACTAAATTCACTTTCTGACATCTATGCCATGGGCGGATTAGCAAAAACGGCACTATTGGTTTGTGGCTTCCCAAAAGAGATTGCTGACGCTGAAATATCTGCTTGCGTTTCTGGTGCAGCCCTTGCTTGCAAAGAAGCCGATGTTGAGATTCTCGGTGGTCATACAGTTCGAATAACCGAACCAATCTTTGGGTTAGCGGCCACCGGCTACGTGCACCCGGGCGCGATCTGGCGAAAAACTGGAATGGTTGATGGTGATCTACTGATGCTTTCCAGGCCACTGGGTGTAGGCGTACTGCTATCTACTCGCGAACAAAGCGACGAAGAGGTAGCACTAGAGCAGATGAAAGTATCGAACTTAGGTGCCCGAAACTCACTAACAAAATTGGGCTTAGCAGTTCACGCGGTTACTGATGTAACGGGATTTGGCCTCATTGGCCATCTCAGTGAAATGCTTGGGGAATCATTCCTAAATGCTCAAGTTCAACTACCTTCCCAAGCGGTGTTACCCCAGGCACAATCACTTTTTGATTCTGGCAAACGAACCTCAGCAGATTCCCGTAACCGCGCTGCGTTAGGTCGGGAAATTGAGGGGATAACTGAGAATAATTCGCAAGCCGCACTCTTTGATCCACAGACAAATGGTGGACTATTGGCCAGCATCGACCCAGCATTTGAAATTCAACTCGTTGAACAAGGATTTATCACAGTAGGTAAAGTTGTAACTGGCTCAGGCAAGATCGAAGTTTTAAGCAATCAATAGCTAACAAAAGGATAAAAATGCCACGCCCCCTTGAAGGAATTACAGTTCTCTCACTTGAGCAATTCGGAGCCGGGCCATTTGGCACGGTCCATCTTGCAGATCTTGGCGCCCGAATCATCAAGATTGAGGATCCAAGTTCTGGTGGTGACGTCGGCAGATATGTTCCACCGTATGCACACGAAGAAGACTCATTGTTTTTTGAGGCGTTCAATCGAAACAAGGAATCTATTTCGTTAGATCTTTCAACGCCAGCTGGCCGAGCCACTTTCGAAGATTTAGTCAAGCAAAGTGACGCCGTCTATTCAAATCTGCGTGGTGATGTTCCTGCCAAACTGAAGATTACTTATGAAGACTTAAAGCACCTAAATCCTGCGATCGTCTGTTGCTCATTGAGTGGCTTCGGTATGAGTGGCCCTCGCTCTAAGGAACCGGGCTATGACTATATGCTGCAAGGTTTGGCGGGCTGGATGTCTCTTACTGGCGAACCTGATGGTCCACCGACGAAGAGTGGACTTTCCTTGGTTGATTTCTCTGGTGGCTTCGTTGCAGCGCTCGCGCTGGTCAGCGGCATTCATGCAGCCAGGCGTGACGGAGTTGGCATGGACTGTGATGTATCGCTTTATGACACCGCGCTTTCGATGACTAGCTACATTGGTGCCTGGCATTTGTCGGGTGGACACGAACCAATTCGTCACTCGCATTCTGCGCATCCTTCGCTCGTGCCATTCCAGGTTTTCCAGACTAAGGACTACTGGATCGTTATTGGTTGCGCTAAGGAAAAGTTCTATGAACGGCTGTGTGAAGTAATAAAGCGCCCAGACTTGGCTACTAATCCAGATTTTGCTAACTTCACAGTCCGTTATGAAAATCGGGATGCTTTGGTTTCGCAACTTGATGACATCTTCAAGACTCGCACTACTGCCGAATGGCTAGCTGATTTAGTGCCTGCTGGTGTACCAAGTGCACCTGTGAACACCATTGAACAGGCCTTCAAAGAAGAGCACACACTGGCCAGAGAGATGATTGCTCACAGCGAGCATGAATACTTTGGCAAACTTCGCACCCCGGCATCCCCAGTTAACGTCGGACCAAAGCTTCAGACTTACCAGCGAGCCCCTAAGCGCGGCGAACATACCATCTCAGTTCTTAAGGAACTTCTGGATTTAACTGATGATCAAATCAAAGCCCTTGAAGCAACCGGTGCGTTCGGAGAAGCTAAGTGAAAGCCTGGGATGGTGTCGCTTATGACGCCTTGCCACTTCCCCACGAACAATGGGGTATCCGAACAATCGCAGCACTAAATCTGCAGCCTCACGAGACGCTATTAGACGCTGGCTGTGGCACTGGGCGTGATGCGCAACTGGCATTTGAACAACTTCGGAACGGGTCACTTGTTTGCGTAGATCAAAGTAGCACCATGCTTGACCAATGCCGGACTCGTTTCGGGCAAGACTCGCGCGTTCGAATCTTGGAAGGTGACCTCGACAAAGCCCTCCCCGTTGATCCAGAAAGCATCGATGCCATCATGTCGGTGGCTGCACTCCACTGGCTTGCCGATCACAACAATGTTTGGCAGCACTTCTTCAATGCTTTGAAGCCTGGCGGTCGGCTTGCAACAGACTGTGGTGGCTTCGGAAACTTAGAAAAGACTTTAGCTTTAGTGCCACAAATTGATCCAAGCATAAAGTTTCCTAACTGGTACTACGCAAATGTGTCTGACACTGAAGGCTTACTTAAGGCAGCAGGATTTGTTGATATAGAGGTAAGTCTTCGTCCGCATCCAACACCACTGCCAGACAAACAAACTTTGGCGACATATCTGCGAACTTTAGTTTTCCGGGAATGGAATGACGAACAGATTGCCAAAATGTCAGAGTTGCTGACTGATAACACGCTTGACTATGTCCGGCTTGAAGTCCGCGCTCGCAAGGCCTAAGTGAATTAAGTGGCTGAGGGTGAACTAAAGATTGGTGTCCTATCTAGGCGGGCTCCAATTGGTCACACTGCAGATCTAACTGCAACGCTCGAACATGTTGGCGGATTAACCAGAGTTCTCCCTGCTTTAGCCGAATTTGCTGATATCGACTGGACCGCTCTAACTTCGAAGAGTCAATTACCGCTCCCAAAGCATTACTCGTTTTCGGAGATTTCTAATCAGGTTTGTCAGCACGACATCAATGTATTTCTAGTCGAAGTCGATCATCAACAATTAGAAGTGGGTGACAGGTTTTGTGCTCGCTACATCTGGCCACTCCTTCACGACTTGCATGTCCCCGAGATCACTAACGAAGACTTGGACCTGCATTTCAAGGCAATCCGCAGCACAAGTCGTGAAATGGCTACGGCATGCATGGACATCAATAATGATGGTTACTTTGTTAATGACTTTCAGCTATCGCAAGTTCCAACGGATCTGCGAGAACTAGATTCAAATAAACCACTTACTTTCTTTCTTCACACTCCTTGGCCAAAGTCGATACCTCGTGACAGCAATCCAATCAAGATCCTTAAATTCTTGGCCACTGGAATGTTGAATGCGGATGTAATTGAATTTCAAACCCAAAGAGATTTACAAGCATTTGAATACTTTGCCATTACGCACCTGCCATTGGAACTGGCCAACGTGGCACTGGGGGTGAACCCAGTTTCTGTTGATGTCCAGGCTTTGCAGAATCAACCTCTGTGCGTTGACAGCTCAACGCAGCTACTGGCGGACGAAGTAAGTTATGTCCACATCGCCCGAAGTGACCCGATAAAGAACACTTTGGCGACCATATCTGCGTTTACAGAATTAGCAAAAGATTTCAAGGAATCAATGCCACGAAGTTACTTGGATCTGTACTTAGTGCCATCTCGCCAACAGTGGCCTGAG
Organism: Actinomycetota bacterium; assembly: GCA_947486505.1. The sequence continues at coordinate 17,694 of CANKTT010000008.1, forward strand.
TATCAATCCTTATTGGCTCAGATAACTGAGTGCGTGGAAATAAACAATGCCAGGCTGAGTTCACTCAACTACATTCCGATTCGACTTCACATGGGCAATGATTACCAGCGAGCCAGCCATGCACTCACCCGTTATGACTACTTAATTGCCTGTTCCGTTGCCGATGGCCTAAATCTGGTAGTTAAGGAGGGTGCGGTCTTGAACAATCGAAATGGCGTAATCGTGAGCACTAAAAACGTTGGTGCCATGTCTGAGCTTGGGGACTTCTGCACTGTTGCCCGGGAGGCTACTGCGATGGGAATTGCCGAAGCCTTGATCAAAGCACGTAGCTTGAGTTTCGAATCACGCAACAAAATGTCATTTGAACAAAAGCGTCAAATTCAAGAATTTGATTTAAGCTTTTGGGCTAAATCAGTTGTTGCAAATTTCAAGATTCTAGAAAAGGTTTAGTTCTTAAGAATCGCTAGCCTGCAGGCTAACATCAGTAATTCTGACTCCATTAACATCAACCAAATTTTGATCCATGTTCAGCAGTGCAAACTTCAAACGATCAATATCTGCCAAGTTGCCCTTATCGCGAGTGCGAACATCTAGCTCAACTGTCACTCGCAGGTCCTGAGCCTGCCCAACTGTAACGCCAGCAGCCTTAGCCATCTTGTCTGCCACAAGTGCAGTAATTTCGCCGCGGGCAACCATCGCTGCTAAGGAAGCGGCTAGTTCGACCTTCCACTTGTCAGCATCCTTTGGTCCCAAGTAAACCGGTTCGTTATTGCCAACGTAATGCGGACGCCAGACGAAGAATGAAGTTAGCTCGCCCGTTGGAACCAGAGTGAATTCGCGCTCGACCTTGACTCGGCGTGGACCTGGATAAGGCATCGGAGTGTTTTGTACCCCAATTGTGTGTGGGAACCAGCGGAATTCGCGCTTAACGAATCCAACTGAGTGAGGCGACCAAACAAATGTTGAAGGTTGCTTCTCGTATTGGACTGGCGGTGGCGCTGGAGTTGGCCATTCGACTTCAGTCTTGTAGCCAATCTTGTGTGGCGACCAAGTGTAGTTACGAGTGACATGAAGGTAAGGACCCTTTAGTCCGTTCATGTGAGGGCGCCATACGAAGCCACGCTTGATGCCGCCGCCCTTACGAGTACCCAAGTAACTTAACTCAACTATTTTTTCTGGTGTTAGTTCTCTGCCAGTTAACTCTGCAACGACTTTGCCTTCAGCAAAAATGAGCACTCGGTTACAGATGTTGGCCAAATCTTCATGCTCGGCTGAAGCAACGATTACGCCAGAACCGCCACGAGCTGCGTCAGCAATTTTCCCAAAAATAGCTGCCTTGCTACCGACGTCAACACCTTGAGTTGGTTCGTGCAACAGGAGGACATCTGGCTTGATTTGAATCCACTTTGCAAGCAAGGCTTTTTGTTGATTGCCACCCGAAAGTTTGCGAAGTTCAATGCCTGGAACTGGTGGCTTTACATCAAAGCGACGAAGTAACTCGCCTACGTCTTTCTTCAACTTATTCTTGCGCAGGCGTCCAGTTGAGAAGTACTTGCTAAGTACCGGCATGCCTACGTTGTCAGTCAGTGTCGCAGTTAGGACACCGCTTGCTCCAGTTCTATCACCAGGCAAAAGCGCTACTCCAGCATTTACTGCCTTGCGAGGATTTAAATCCTCTTTTTCAAACTTCTTGTTCTTGATGGTGATCGTTCCGTCAGTATGTTCAAGCGCACCGAATAGTGCATAGGGAACTTGATCGTGACCGGCACCCATTAGGCCAGTCATACCAAGCACTTCCCCGCGGCGAAGTGTGATGTTTAGTTTTGGAATTGATCCAGCAGCCATGTTCTTGGTCTGCAGCACAACTTCCTTCGAAGGAGTTGGCACATGATCTGGGTAGAACGCATTTAGCGACTGACCAAGAATCATTGCAACAAGATCAGCTTCTTTAGTTTCCTTGGTGTTTACGGTGGCAACCTTGCGGCCATCGCGAAGTACCGAAATCCGATCAGTTAAGTTCAAAATTTCATCAGTACGGTGACTGATGAAAACAACGCCAGTTCCTTGACGGGTTACCTTTTTGACGGCATCGAAGAGTTTGTCTACAGATTCACTTGGCAAATATGCAGTCGGCTCATCAAGTACAAGTACATGGCCTTCTGGATTGGTGGCAATTTCGCGGATAGCGCGAGCGATGGCAACAATTGCTCGGTCAACCGGCGGTAAAGCGCCAACTGGAGTCAGTGGATCCCACTTCAGACCAAACTGTGAAAGCTGGTAAGCAACTGCACTTTTTTCATCAGACCATGGAATTTTTGAAAGACCACCACGGCGCCAAGTTCCCAGGCGCAAGTTTTCCAGAATGCTAAAAGCGGGAACTAAACCTAAGTCTTGGTGGACGAATACCATTCCAAGTTGCGCGGCATCGCTACCACGAAGCGGCAATTCAATATCTTCGCCGCGGAGCTTTAGCTTTGTGCCACGATCTGGGTCGTGAAAGCCGCTGAGTACTTTGATAAGAGTTGATTTACCCGAACCATTGCGGCCAACTAGGCCATGAATTTCGCCCGGGCGAACTTCAAAATCAACATTTGAAAGCGCTTTAGTCGGCCCAAATGTCTTGGACAGATTGGTGAACTCAAGGACTGGGCGGATGCCACTGTCATCGGTCACTTTAATCTCCTACGCGCTAATTATAAAAAATTTATTGTGTTGCGAACTTAAAGAAAAGTGTGACTGGTTGAAGCCATTGCTGACTTCAACCAGTCACAACTAATTACTAGCTAGCGGTCCAGTACTTTGCGAATTCTGCTGCAAAGTCAATGCCGTACCAGTTAACTGAATTTTCTACAGTTGCATCGATTGAACCAATGTTGGATTCATCGAATACCTTGCAGGTGATTCCGTAGTTATCTGGAACTGCATTTCCGGTCAAAATACGCAGTGCTGCGTCTGCAGTTGCGTATGAGAACCAGTCATTTGGACAACCGACGTCCATCTTTACTGAACTTGTACCGATACCAGCTGCAACAGCAGGAGTCATGTTGAATGACGACTGAATTGCTGCTGAACCTGCAGCGTCAAGACCAGCGCCAGTAGCGATAGTCATGCCGTCGTAGATTGGCATCAAGTGAGTGATGGTTGGGTCTGCTGTAACAGCGTTCTTTGCAACACCATCAAGTGTTCCATCGAACCATGTTGCAAGCGGTGCATCCTGGTAATCAACAATGGCATCTGGGCAATTTTCTGCCGTACGAGCCTGGATTGTTTCAATCATGATTGGGCTTGAGGCTTGGCCTTCAGATCCCCATACAACTGCGTTACCAACACCAGCGCCTGTTACACAGAACCAGTCAGCCATAAGGCTAGCTGCAAGTGTGTAATCGAATGATGGATCTGCGGCAATGCCATCAGCTACCGGAATGCCAGGTGCGGCAGTCTGGTTGGTTGTCATTACAGGAATGTCGCCCAAGTCAGCTAGTGGAATAAGTGCAGCTGGAACTGCGTTGGTGACGATTAGGTCAACCTTGTCAGTTACTGCCTGTGCGAAGAACTTAGGTAGTGGATCGATAACGCCACCAGCATCGCTCTTCTGAGTAATAGTTACACCCTGGCTTTCAAGACCAGCTGCAATTGTGTCTGTCCACTGCTTTAGAACTGGAATTTGGTCGTTGATCGAAATCATCGCAACCTTCTTGCCAGATGCAGATGAAGCGTCAAACGCATCGCCTGGGTAAGCAAATGTCAAAGAAGCAGCAAGCGCAGCATCGTATGCTGCCTTTGCTGTTGCTAGGCCATCGGCAGCCGCAGGTGCGCTTTCAGACTCTGTAGGTGTAGGTGCTACTTCTTCAGACGAGCTAGAGCAACCGCTCAAAACTAGTCCAGCAGCAAGTGCGGCGGCTACGAAGCCGTAACGCATTTTCTTTTGTGCGTGCATTAGACGTACCTTTCCCGTTGTTTTGATTCAGTCACTCGACCGCGACCGAAGGTTGGATGCCACCGTGGCTACGAGCACGCCAATAACAAGCGCGAGTCCGTAGAACACATCTGTAATCCAAACCTCGAAGCCC
>CANKTT010000009.1 GCA_947486505.1 Actinomycetota bacterium
GAAGGAAGATTAGTTGCTCAAAAGTCTGGGAAAATCCCGCGAGCGCACTGGATAGGGAGACAATACTTAGGCCAATCCACAAGACGCTACGCTCGCCAAATTTATTGATCAACCAACCACTTGGGGCTGCACTGATAAAACGCATTAAAGCAAAGACACTAATGACTGAGCTAGCAGCAAACGCAGATACCTCAAAAGTTTGAGCAAAGACCGGAATGATTGGTGCAACAATTCCAAATCCGAGTGCAACACAAAATGCCACAGCAGTTAAAACCGCAACTTCTCCAGGAAGATCTTTAAAGTATCGATCGAGTAGTTTGCGCATATTTAGTAGTAAGTCACAATTTCAAAACCATTGGCAACGATTTGAGCCAAGATTTGCTCACGATGTTCAAAGCCACGGGTTTCAACTTCAACTTCAACATCGACTTCGCTAATTGCTAAAGCTGGATTCATTCGAGTGTGTGAGGTTTGAATAATGTTGGTTCCAAGTTCTGCCACACAAGCCAAAAGCTTGGCAAGTGATCCTGGTTGGTCGGATAATCTAACCTGCACCATCAAGAATCTGCCTGAAGTTGCAAGGCCGGTTCGTAATACTCGGCTAAGTAGTAATGGATCAATGTTGCCACCTGATAGAGATGCAACAACTGGACCTTCAAAAGAATCTGGATCATCCAGGATGGCGGCGACTGCCGCAATACCACCAGCCTCAACCTGTAGCTTGCTGCGTTCCAAAGTTAGTAGCAGAGCGCGTGCCAGAGAGGCTTCACTAACAGTTCTAATCTCATCAACATGCTGTTGAATGATGGCAAAAGGAACCTCGCCCGGTTTTCCAACTGCAATGCCGTCGGCCATAGTTGACATTTTTGACAGCATTTGCGGTGATCCGGCAGCAAGGGATGGTGGATAGGCAGCAGCCATTTCAGCTTGAACGCCGATAACTTTTATGTCGGGCCGCAAACTCTTTATTGCCAAAGCAGTACCAGCTAGCAAACCACCGCCACCGGTGCACACGACAACTGTTTTCACATCAGGATTTTGCGCCAGAATCTCTAGACCCATAGTGCCTTGCCCAGAAACAATGTGTTCGTGATCAAACGGGTGAATAAAGACCGCACCGGTTTCATTAGAGAACGCACTGGCAGCCATTAGAGCTTCGTCAATTGTTTTGCCATGAAAGATCACGTCGGCACCGTAGCCAAGTGTTGCTTGGTACTTAGGCAGCGTCGCACCCTCTGGCATGAAGATAGTTGCTTTGATTCCAAGAATCTGGGCGGCAAGTGCAACACCCTGCGCGTGATTGCCAGCACTTGCGGCAACCACACCTTTATTGCGTTGCTCTGAAGTTAATCGAGCGATTCGGTTATACGCACCGCGAATTTTAAAGGACCCAGCGCGCTGTAGGTTCTCACACTTGAATGTGACGTCAACGCCGTACTTCTTTTCAATCCAGCCAACACTGATTGAGGGAGTCTTCTTGATTACGCCATCCAATAACTTGGCTGCGTCATTTATGTCTTCAAGCGATACTGGCTGCACTGGTCAATATTGGCACGCCTTGGCTTAACAATCTAATTTCCAAGAAAAAGAAGTGACTCCACCCGCCCTTAGAACGGAATAAGAAGTAGCTTCATGCACTGGTAAGTTAGGGCTGTTGAGACACGCGGTTAAGGAACTTTGAATATATGACTCTGGCAATTAAAGCATTAGGTTTAGCGAAAGCTTATGGCGATGTCATTGCACTCAATGGAATCGACATCGAAGTAGAACAAGGCACCGTACTTGGCTTACTTGGACCTAATGGTTCCGGCAAGACCACCACAGTGAGAATCCTGGCAACATTGCTTCAGGCCGATAGTGGTTCGGCAAGTGTGGGTGGCTTCGATGTAGTGACTCAGCCTGATGAAGTTCGCAGTGTCATTGGACTAACCGGTCAGTATGCCGCAGTTGACGAATACCTCACCGGTCGCGAAAACCTAGAACTTTTTGGACGGCTATTTCACTTAAGCAAGTTCGATGCAGCCAAGCGTGCAACTGAACTTCTTGATCGATTTGATCTATCGGATGCCGCCGATCGTGGCATCAAAGGTTACTCCGGCGGTATGCGTCGACGTTTAGATCTAGCCGCCTCACTAATTGGACGGCCGAATGTTTTGTTTCTTGATGAACCAACAACGGGTCTGGATCCACGAAGCCGACAAGGCATGTGGTCAGTTATCGAAGACCTAATTGCCGAAGGCACAACAGTTCTTCTAACCACTCAGTATCTGGAAGAAGCTGATCAATTAGCGAATCGCATCGTTGTTCTAGATCATGGAAATGTTATTGCCAAAGGAACCTCCAACGAACTGAAATCCCAAGTGGGCGGTGACCGCATTGAGATTGTTGTTGAATCCGCAGGCGATGTAGCGAAAGCTGCTGCTTTGATTCAGGAATTCGGATCTTCACCGGCCACAACCGAAGAACTTATCAAGACCGTTCTACTTCCAGTAGCTGGTGGATCAACTGCGATCGTAAACATTGTTCGAAAACTTGATGAAGGCAAAATTACTATTGCAGATATCGCACTTCGCAGACCAACACTTGATGACGTATTCCTAAGTCTTACTGGACACGCAACTGAAGATACCCAAGAAACTTCAGTGCCTGCCAAGGGACGTCGTGGACGAAAGGCGAGGAGCTAGTTATGAGTACTTTGACAACACAATCGGTTAAGGAGTCGACAGCTCCGCGCCCGCGCCTAGGTTGGTTGATTACGGATAGCATCGCAGTTTCGCGTCGACACTTGTTAAAAATCACACGAGTTCCCGAATCATTGTTCTTTGCATTGATTCAGCCCGTCATGTTCGTGCTGCTATTCGCATTTGTATTCGGTGGCGCAATCGACGTTGGTCCAGGTGGAGCACAGGCTTACCGCGAATATTTGATTCCTGGAATCTTGGCCCAGACCGTTATGTTTGCAGTTGCTGGAATCACAGTTGGTATTACCGAAGACGCCAGCAAGGGAATCATGGACCGATTTCGATCCCTTCCTATGCGACCAGGTGCGGTCTTAACTGGCCACACTTTGGCTTCATTGCTGCAAAATATTTTGGTGATCATGATTCTTTCGATCACTGGATTAGCAGTTGGCTGGAGAATTCACAACGGGTTCTCGGATGCAGCGCTGGCATACTTCATGTTTGCAACTTTTGCTTATGCAATAACTTGGGTTGGCGCTTGGATTGGTTTACACATGCCTAACTCTGAAGTTGCCGGCACCGCAGGCTTGGCCTGGATTTTCCCATTCACATTTGCATCTAATATCTTTACGCCGGTCGCCACGATGCCGGGTTGGTTGCAGCCATTCGTTTTGTGGAATCCAGTGTCTTGTTTAGCCCTTGCAGCGCGCCAGTTGTTTGGAAACCCGACTCCATTATTGGGAGATTCGTTCCCAGAGCGCTACCCAGTAGAACTTTCTTTTGCATACTCGTTTTTGTTGTTAGCAATTTTCGCGCCACTTGCTGTGCGTGCGTTTAAAACTCGCAACAAGTAGAACTAAGGAACGTAAAGTTCTGCCGCGACGATAACAATGCGAAGCGTTTTTCCTGACGGTGTTTCGTAAGAGATTTCCGCGCCAACTTCTTGATTCAGTACGGCTGCACCCATTGGGCTGGTAGGCGAGTAAACATCAATGGATGTGTGAGCAGCTTCTTCACGAGATCCGAGCAGAAAAGTTTCGGTGTCATCCAAGTCTGGGAAGTTAACAGTTACCACCATGCCTTGGGAAACTACGCCTTCTTCAATTTCGGGAGTTCCGATTTGGGCGGCCTCAAGCATTTTGGTTAGCTGGCGAACCCGGCCTTCATTTTTGCCTTGTTCTTCGCGCGCTGCGTGGTAGCCACCGTTTTCCTTTAAGTCGCCTTCTTCGCGAGCGGCAGTGATACGTGCCTTAATCTCTTCGCGAAATTCGCCACTGCGATGCTCAAGCTCAGCCTTGAGCCGATCGTATGCCTCTTGCGTCAACCAAACTTCGTTCATTCGATAGAGATTACGCGTATTTAGCTAGTTGGTGCGACTCCAGGCGCTACCTGGTCTGGAATCTTCACTCCTGGTGGGAAATTTGCTGGGGGAACCCGCATGTTTTGGGAGTTTGAGCAGCCCAATACTTCTGCCAATACTGCCTGGCCATTGGTTGTTAATGGATAGGTAATTTGCTCGTAATCACTGCCACCAGCGACCGTGACGACGGCGTATCCGACATCGGTTCGGGAAATATCCTGGGCCCGAACAACACAGTAAGTAGTTAGTTCCGGACCACGCGCCAGTTCCCAAGTCACACTTACTTGCGTTGGTGAAACTACCTCAAAAGTTAGTAACTGGGCACTAACACTTGGATTCTGTTGACGAAACGTTGCGTAAGCCAAACTGCCAGACACAACACCGGCAATCAGTATCCCAATTAGCACTGGGACCACGCGTCTGCGTCGCACACCGTACCGAAGTCGGATGTGCTCTGGAAGATTTTCATTGTTTGGCATACTCCCTCCAGAATACGTCCTTTAACTAGATGGTGGAGAATAGAGGCATGGCGCAAACAAAGCTCACTGAATCTGATGTGGAAATGTATTTGCCCACTAACGGTGAACCACTTCGATTGCTCGCGGTACATGCCCACCCTGATGATGAATCCAGCAAAGGATCAGCTTCCACCGCGAAGTACGTGAGCGAAGGTGTGCAAATCATGGTTGTAAGTTGCACAGGTGGGGAACGTGGCGACATTTTGAATCCAGGGTTTGAACTTGGCGAGCGATCGATTTCGGATGTCCGCAAATTAGAGATGCAACGCGCAGCTGAAATTCTTGGTGTCTCACATCGCTGGCTTGGATTTGAAGATTCTGGTTGGCCCAATGGTGATCCGAAACCTCCGCTACCTAAAGGTTGCTTTGCTGACCTGCCACTAGAAACTGTCAGCGCACCGCTTGTCGAGATTGTTCGTGAGTTCAAGCCGCATGTGATTACTACTTATGACGAAAATGGCGGCTATCCGCATCCAGATCACATTAGAACTCATGAAGTGTCGATGTATGCCTGGGAAAAAGCTGCAGATCCGAATTTTGAAACCAATCAAGAACCATGGGTTGCTGCAAAACTTTATTACCACCATGGCTTTTCAAAGTCTCGCGTACAGGCAATGCACGATGCATGCCAAGATTTAGGCATTGATTCCCCATACCAGGAATGGCTTGATGAATGGGAAGACGAAGATTTAGTAACTAACCGCGTTACTGCTCGAATTGACTGTGCAAACTGGTTCCCAATTCGGGAAGCAGCTTTGAAGGCCCATGAAACTCAAATTGATCCAAGTGGTAGTTGGTTTGCAATTCCGAGTGACAAACTTGCCGAAATCTGGCCCACTGAAGACTATGAACTTGCTATTTCACGAATTGGTGAAATTGTTGAAGAGACAGACTTGTTTGAAGGACTTAGGGGAGCATAGATGTTTAGATTCATTACTTCAGTTGCTGGGAATTCGCCAGAGCCGTTTCCTTCATCAACAGAATTTGATGCCTCAAAAGTGAATCCTGGTCCTTTGGGTGGGATTGTGTTTCTGCTTTTAACAATTGCGGTTGTTATTTTGTTATTTAGTTTTAATCGACATATAAAGCGAGTGAATTTCGAGCAGGACGATTCCGAACAGTAAGCCCCTATGAATCGGTACTTAACTCTTCGCCTATTGGTGATACATTTTCTCGGCGCTCTCTCTGTCATTGCCTGTCTAGCATTGGCTCATTGGCAGTGGGATAGAGCGCAGGCCTATGTTCCACCCCAAAGCGCAACAACGCTTTCATTTGAAGAGCTGAGTCCCTTACGGGATTACCTTCCAGCTTCTTCAGTTGGAATTCCAACTTCGGTAACGGGAACTTGGCAGCCAACCGAACGAATTTTGATGCCAGAGCGAATCATTGATGGTAAGTCAATGGTCAATCCCGATCCAGAAATGGAAGTCATAGCTGAGTTTGTCCCTCCAGTTGGCTTTTGGGTTGTTGACATCATGGAACTTGCAGATGAATCTAGCTTGGGAGTCGTGCGGGGGTTTACTGAAACTCCAGATCAAATTGAATTAGCAACTGGCAAGGCGACAGTTAGCGGAGTTATGCAACCTAGTGAAGATTTGCCAGGCCTCAAATTGGTAAATGGAATTGAACCACTGACTACAAATTTAATTGTGGAGAATTCCAGAACCATTGCGCACGATGGCTACCTGGTTGCCACTTCAAAATCTGAATCGCTCTTACCAGTCAGCCCAATTTTTACCGAACCAATAGTCAAAGGCTTGAACTGGCGAAATGTTGCTTACACATTTAACTGGGTTTTCTTTGCTGGGATAGTGGCGATGATGTGGGTAAGAGTGGCGCGTGATGAGCTGGAATTCGCAGAAATCGCAAAAAGTAATGCAGACTTAGGGCATGACAATGAATCGTGAAGATTTTGCAAAGCAATGGCTGTTCTATCGCATCATGGCGGTAGTAGTTGGCTCGGTACTTTTGGTTTTGACGGCATTCTTGATTTCTGTTCGAGTGCTAGAGAATCCAGAACCAGAGTTTTATGCTGCCGCATGGACCGCACATGGGTATTTATTCCCCGTTTATGTTGTTGCAACTTTCATGCTTTCTACAAAGTTAAAGTGGTCGTTTGGAAAAACCATTCTGATCATGTTAGCTGGCACAATTCCGTTAATGTCATTCTTAACCGAGCGCCAAGTTGCTAAGGAATTTTCTGCGATCTAGTTCGGGCTAGCGCCAGCGATATTGGCCTTCAGTTTGATCTGCCCAAGAACGCTCATCTTCTAGCGGTTCAACGTGAGTTGTAACTATTGTGTTGGGAAGTTCCGCAATGATGTCTGCTTCTAACTCTTCAGAAAGATCGTGACCTTTTTGAATCGTCCAAGCGCCAGGAACCAACACATGCATGGAAATAAAGCGTTGACGCCCAGCTTCCCGCGTTTGTAGTTCGTGAAACTTAACTTCATCACTTTCATACTTAGTTAAGACCTTGACAATCTTTAAGTGATCTTCATCTGATAAGGCTTTATCCATCAAGCCAGCTGTGCTGGTGCGAAGCAAGTTGATGCCGGTAACAATGATGTTTAGTCCGACAGCTAACGCAACAATTCCGTCGAGTCGATTCCACCCAGTCACAACGACGAGTCCAACACCAACGATGACTCCAACCGAAGTCCAAACGTCAGTCATTAAGTGCTTGCCATCTGCGACCAAAACTGGTGATCGATGAAGTTTGCCAGCGCGTAACAGAATCAATGCTGTCCCGCCATTAATAATTGCCGCCACTGTTGAGATTGTTAATCCCCAGCCAATTTGTTCAAGGTCGCGAGGTGTGATTATTCTTTCGATTGCCGTGTAAACAATTATTAGCGCAGCTAGAAGGATCATGAAGCCTTCAATTGATGCAGAAAAGTATTCTGCCTTGCCACGACCGAAGTGATGCATTTCATCGGCTGGTTTCATGGCGGTGCGAAGAGCTAATAGTGCAACAACTGCCGCAACAATGTTCACGGTGGATTCAAGTGCATCTGAGAGCAACCCAACCGAGCCAGTTGCCCACCAGGCAGCCATCTTCATTCCGAACACCACAACGCTTACGATGATCGACAGCCAGGCAAATTTAGCCAAATTGATTTGCGAATTAGTGGGCTGGGAACTACTCATAATTCATTGTGGCAGATAAGTTTTCGAAAAATGACTCACGCCTGTACTAATCAGAGATGCCAAATCTAGAATGCAGTTTTTGGAGCGGCTTTGGCGCCCACCAATTCCAGTCTCCCGCAACCCGCATCAGCGCAGGAACGAGTAATCCACGAACAATCGTTGCATCAAGCAGGATTGCAAACGCAATTCCAAGACCCAACATCTTGATGCTCGTGACTCCACTCGTCATGAAACACGCAAACACAATCGCAATTAGAACTGCAGCTGCGGTAATGATTCGCCCTGATTTTTGTAACCCTGAACTTACCGATGTAATTGTGTCCGCTCCGTTTTCATGCTCTTCCTTGATTCGAGATAACAGAAACAGTTCATAATCCATGGAAAGCCCAAATGCCACAATTGCAACCAATACCAAAGTGGAAGTATCAAGAGCACCAGTGACGGTAAAGTCACCAACTAACCACATGGCATTGCCGTCTTGGAAAACCCAAACCAAAACTCCAAGAGTCGCGCCAAGGCTAAGCATGTTTAAGATCACAGCCTTGATTGGAAGTACTGCACTACCGGTAAACAAGAACAAAATGATCAAAGTGGCAACGACGAGCCAGCCAAGTACAGCGGGCAAGTTTTCTGAAATGCCATTTTGGGAATCAGTAAAGATTGCCGCCTGGCCACCGACCAAAGTCCCTTCAGCTGGAGGCTCTATCGCCCGAAGTCGTGTGATGAGATTTTGGGCGTCCATGTTCCGGGATTCCACGTCGGTATAGAGCGTAATTCGATGGTGCGCTTGCGACGGAGAGACAGCTTGTTCGGGAGCTACCGGAGCTACGGTGTCGCCTTCGAAGAATGAGTCACTTGTTAATGCGCTGGTTACATTTGGATCGGCAACTAATGATTTTGCATATTCGTTAACCTCAGCGACTGTGACAGAAATCGGCACAAGAATTTCAACGGGTATTTGGCTTTCAAATCTTTCACGAATTTGATCCGAGGCAATTGCCGCCGGGTTGCTCGCGGGTAGAACTCGATCATCAACCTGGCTAAATTCCGCATCTAATGCAGGTGAAGCAAGGCCAACCAGTAAAGCTACCGTACCTACAATGATCAAGATTGGCCGCTTCATTACGGCGGTGGCCAGTGTCGACCAGGCTCCGGATTCCTTTGGCTTTAGATCGCCACGTCTGATTTTCCACTTATCGACATTGTGGCCAAGTAATGCAAGCGTTGCGGGCAATGCGATCAACGATGCTAAAACTGCGAATAAAACAACACTAACGCCAGCGTATGCAAAAGATTTTAAGAAGTACTGTGGGAATAGCAACATTGAGGCCAACACCAGAGCAACCGTTATCCCAGAGAAAAATACGGTACGACCTGCAGTCGCAACTGTTGACACTACCGAAGCAGCAACATCGTTTGTTCGCGCCAACTCCTCTCGGAATCGATTTACTATCAACAAGGCATAGTCAATGCCAAGGCCAAGCCCTAATCCAGTGATTAGGTTTAGCGCAAAGACTGAAACGTCAGTGAACTGAGTAACTAAAAAGAGCACGAAAAAACTTCCGGCAATTGAGCCAAGTGCCACGACCATTGGTAATCCAGCTGCCACAGCTGCGCCAAATACAAAAAGCAACATCAAAATGTTGAGGGGAATCGCAATGGCTTCGGCAATTTTCAAATCACTCTCGATTTGGCCGTTAATTGCTTCATAGAGAACTTCGATACCCCCGACATAGGCCCGGGTGCCAGCAGATTCTTTGTCATACGTTTCTTGGATGGTTTTCGCTGTCGCGGCCGCCTGCTCTGGATCCAGATCCTTAGCAAAGTAAACAAGGGCTAGCCCAGCGTTACCATCAAAACTTTTCAGGCTTTCTTGATTGGTATTCCAATATGAAACGATGGATTCAATGTTTTCTTCATCTGCAACTTGAGTTAACAATTCATTCGCAGCGGCGACAGATTTTGGATCATCTATGTTCGCGAAGGTGTCGATTACCAAAATTGCAGAGGCATCGCGGGTATCAAAGTCTGATTTCAGAAGTCGATCTACCTCAGCCGAATCGCTACCAAGATCGTCGTATCCCTGACTTTTCAGAGAACCAAACACGCCAGCACCAATGACACCTGCAACAAGAATTGAGATTAGGTACCCTACGAAAACACCTTTACGGTGCCGGACTACAAACTGGCCAATATTTTCAAACACGCATAAGCCTTAAGTTACTAGAGAGGACAATTCCATCTAGTTTATGCGTCTATTTTATTTGCGTTGTTTTACTTGCTGAGACTAAAACCCCTAAGCGTGAGTCAGTTGTTTTTGCCCGGTAGGAGACCGTTAGCGGTTTAGATCCAGTCGAGCGTGAAATTGACCATTTACCGGCTGAATTAGTCTTTACATCAGCAATCTTTTTCCATGATCCATTACCAACTTTTCGTTCGACTATTACGGCAGCCCCTGCATAACTCGGGCTGACACTTCCTGTGACCTTGAAAGTAGATTTTCGTTTGGCTGACTTAGGAGCGCTAGTCACAATAGAACCAGCCATTGTTATTCGTTGAGTGGATGTCTTTATAGTTCCTTCTGAATTTGAGGCAGTAATGCGCAGGTCATGCTCTCCGGCGGATGCACCTGACCAAAGGATTGACCAGGCTCCTTTGGTATTTGTCTTTACCTTTGAAACTGAATTCCATTTCCCATCGACAAGTTTTTGCAGTCTGACTGTTGCGCCAACCTGTGCAGGAGACACCTTTCCAGTGAATTTGTAATCACTTGGCGCAATGACTTTAGTAGGCCAATTCACCTTTGTTACCGAGGTAAGTTCTCGTGGAGCTGCGTCGATTGATCCTGGCACCGTTGGAACAACGGGAGAGATTTTCGAAATGTATGAAGATTTGGTTCCGAACACACCACGTAGCTCGTCAGGAGTTATTTGTCGTCCTGGAGCAATCACAAGTGTTGTTATGTTTCCGGCCGAGTCTGAAAGATTCAGTCTGCTGACACCGCCACTTGGATAGTTTCCAGTTACAGTCATTGATTCAACGTCGGCTATGTCAACGCCCTGTGCCTGGAGTTTTGTAACTAGTGTTTTTTGATCGACGGTATCGGTCCAAGCAGAATTACTGTTGTACACGCGCGGATCCTGTGACCAATGGTCGTCAACGCTCACTAGATAGGGAAATGCCGAACCCCAAACCTCGGAAGTCGGTTGTGACTTACCACCCGTAGAAGATGAATAGTAAGTCGAGATTATTGAATCTTTGTATCTCACAACAAATGCGGTGCTTCCATCGACAATAGTTGCCTTAACCGCAGCAACCCATCTCTTTCCGCTAGTGGCAACTTCCTTGCTATATCCGACAAACGCTTGATCGAGTGTTGTCGCATAAATCTGACATGCACATCCATTGCGCGTTGACGTTTTCTTAACTGCGTACGAGCGCCCAGCAATGGCCTGTGCCTGCATTGCCGCTTCCGACCAAGAGGATGGAACTTCGCCGAGACCATATAGATACTGATCGGATAACCGCAAGGTATTCACGACAACTAAATCAGCGACTGAATCGTCGAACGTACCTGAAGAAATCTCTAGATTTCCATATCGATATCGATTCGAGCAAGCATTTGGTGCACAACTTAAAGTCCCTAGCCTAGACGCTGCTGCCTCAGCACTCACTCCTGATTTAATGTGAATCACTGTGTCGGCATTAACCCATTTCAAAGCAATCTTCAGACCAGCGCCTAACACCACACCATTAGATGTAACTGTGGTCTTTCCTTTCACCGTAGTAAATGTTGCAGCAACTCCCGGATTGATCGAAATGGGTGCAAGTGCATCAATCACAATATTGAACGCACCACCTGTTGATTTACCGGGAACTTTCTCGCCACGAACCGCTATAAATACCTCGTCTTGCAAGAGCCCAACCCGAATGTATTTGGCTGGCAATACCACTGGATCAACAGTGGTTCCTTTGTAATAGTGCGTAAGAATTTCCGCGGCGTTGTAACCCTCAAGCCCCATTCCTTGGGCGCCATATTGACTCATACCTACTCCGTGGCCAAAACCGGATCCGGTGATGGTAAACGCGGCTGGAACTTGAACCGGGTTAGCACCGAGAGCAGAGTCCACAGTGCCACCAATTAGCAAGGTGGCCAATGCTGTGGCAACGATAGATTTGGAGAATTTCTTCATTTTCTCGCGATCTGTGGGGGAAGCTTCATTTCAAAACTAACACATGAAATACAGGTAAATACGGAAGCGCTATTCCAGAAATGGGGGTAAATCGACAAAAATTCAACTTTTGCTTGATTTCAAGACAATACGGTTCGTGACTTACGATTAGAGGAGCGTATTCGCGCAAATCTGATTAAGAGCAAGGACTTATCTGTGAGCGTTCTAGACAAAATTCTTCGTGCCGGCGAAGGAAAAATTCTGCGAACTCTGGAGTCACTTGCGGGCCAGGTCAATTCCCTAGAGTCTCACTATGTCGCGATGTCCGATGATGAGTTACGCGGATTAACCGCAGACTTTAAGCTTCGGTTTTCAAATGGTGAAAGCCTAAATGATTTGTTGCCGGAGGCCTTTGCCGCAGTCCGAGAAGCTAGTAAGCGCACGTTAGGCCAACGTCATTATGACGTCCAGTTAATGGGTGGCGCTGCACTTCACTTAGGGAACATTGCAGAGATGAGAACCGGTGAAGGTAAAACGCTTGTCTCTACCTTGCCAGCTTATTTGAATGCGCTTTCTGGTCGTGGCGTGCACGTCGTAACCGTTAACGACTACTTAGCTGCTCGTGATGCGCAATGGATGGGTCGCGTGCATCGCTTCCTAGGTTTAGAAGTTGGCACAATTCTCTCGGACATGAATCCTGAACAACGCCGGGTTTCCTATAACGCAGACATCACTTATGGAACCAATAATGAATTTGGCTTCGACTACCTTCGCGACAACATGACTCTCGATCCCCAAGAACGCGTACAACGTGAATACAACTTTGCGATTGTCGATGAAGTCGATTCAATTTTGATCGATGAGGCTAGAACTCCACTTTTGATTAGTGGACCAGCCGACGTTGCCACAAAGTGGTACGCAGAGTTTGCCCGCTTAGTCCCACGTTTGAGTGCGGATACGGATTACGAGGTAAATGAAAAGAAGCGCACCATCGGCATCCTGGAACCAGGCGTAGAAAAAGTTGAAAACTGGTTAGGTATCGAAAATCTTTACGAATCAGAAAACACGCAACTTGTAGGTTATTTGAACAACGCAATCAAGGCTTTGTCACTTTTCAAAAAGGACAAAGATTACGTCGTAATGGACGGCGAAGTTCTAATTGTTGATGAACACACCGGCCGTATTCTGGCTGGACGTCGTTACAACGATGGCATGCATCAGGCCATTGAAGCCAAAGAAGGCGTTGAGATTCAAAATGAAAATCAGACGCTGGCAACTATCACAATTCAGAATTACTTCCGGATGTACGAAAAACTCTCAGGTATGACTGGTACTGCAATGACTGAAGCTTCAGAATTTCAGCAGATCTACAAACTCGGAGTTGTTCCAATTCCAGCTAACCGCCCAGTGCAGCGTATTGATCAGTCAGATTTGGTTTACCGAACTGAGGATGCGAAACTCAAAGCAGTCATCACTGATATTGAAGCCAGGTATCGAAACGGACAGCCAGTTCTGGTTGGAACTACCAGCGTTGAGAAGAGTGAACTGGTTTCTAAGTATCTGACTCGTACTGGCATCCCGCACGAAGTTTTGAATGCGAAACAGCATGATCGGGAAGCGACTATCGTTGCCGAAGCTGGACGCAAGGGTGCAGTAACAGTTGCTACAAATATGGCTGGCCGTGGAACCGACATCATGTTAGGTGGTAACCCAGAATTCCGGGCGACTCAGGAACTTGAACGACGTGGTCTAGATCCCGTAGAAAATCAAGCGGAATACGAAGCTGCATGGCCCCTAGCGCTAGAAACTGCAAAAGCAGCGGTTGCATCGGAGCATGACGAAGTAGTCGCTGTCGGCGGACTTTATGTATTAGGAACTGAGCGCCACGAATCTCGACGCATTGACAATCAGCTTCGTGGACGTTCTGGACGCCAAGGCGATCCGGGCGAAACTCGTTTTTATCTATCGCTTGAAGATGACTTAATGCGGTTGTTTAAGGGCGATATGGTCAATTCTTTCTTGCAGCGCTTCAACGTTCCAGACGATGTGCCAATTGAAGCCAAGATGGTGACGAACTCAATTCGATCTGCACAAACTCAAGTCGAGGCACAGAACTTTGAGATTCGTAAGAATGTTCTGAAGTATGACGAGGTAATGAATCGCCAACGCCAAGTTGTTTATGGTGAACGTTCCCGCGTACTTGATGGCGAAGATATCCAAGAACAGATAAAGACTTTCATGAGCGACACTATTGCGGCGTACGTTGCGTCCGAGACTGCTGAAGGATTCCCTGAAGACTGGGATCTACAAGCGTTGTGGAAGGCTCTATCTTCTCTCTACCCAATTGGAATTTCGATCAACGATATGGTTAAGGCAGCAGGTGGGGATCCAGCAGACCTGTCTGCAGCTTTTATGACTTCTGCTTTGCAAGAAGACATTAATCGTGCCTATTTGGCGCGAGAGGCTGAACTACAGCCACCAGTTATGCGTGAGCTTGAGCGCCGAGTGATTCTTTCCGTGCTTGATCGTAAGTGGCGAGAGCACTTATATGAGATGGATTATTTGAAAGAAGGCATCGGGTTGCGGGCAATGGCGCAGCGAGACCCACTTGTCGAATACCAACGCGAAGGCTTTGATTTGTTCGTCGCAATGATGGACGCAATCAAAGAAGAATCTGTTGGCTACATGTTCAATGCAGAAGTTACGGTTACCCCACACGTTCACAGTGATGGCGAAGAAGACGAAATTGAATTGGAAACTAAAGGGTTAGCAGCTCCACAGGCCCCAACAGCGCTGCAGTACTCAGGTCCAAGTGAATCTGGCGATGTAAAAACAACTTCAGTTTCAAATGATGCTTACGCAAATACTGGACGCAATGAACCTTGCCCATGTGGATCAGGTAACAAGTACAAGAAGTGTCATGGAGCTGCAAGTTAGCTAGTCCGGCAGCACCTAACCTGCCGTAGCTAGTCCGGCAGTGCCCACATCAAACTTGTCGCCCGCCACCTTCCATCCAAGCCTTCGAGTCGCAATGCCAACGCAAATGATCGATTTGGAGTGCCAAACACCGAGCTGACTTCTGCAACTCCGTCATCGGTTTCATGCACATGAATGCTTCGCACTCCAAGTTTTGGCAGCTTGTTCCGGGTGACTTGATTCTGTAGCTGACTCATAACCTCAGGTGTAATCCATCTGTTTAGTTGTGCAGCAGGCCGAGAACCATTAACAACTTCTACGAGCGCATAAACAAGTCGCATCGACCATTGCCGGGCAGAAGGTAGATCAATTCTTGGTGTGGCCTGAGGATCAAAACTGTCAGGTCGATTTTCAGCGATTCGTGGTGGCACATACTTGATTGCATTCGCACCATCAGTTGGCCATTCAAATGGAAGTGTTTCTTGTAAGCCGTGTTTAGTTCGAACTGGCAAGTTAATGATGTTGCCTGGCTTGTATTGTCGCGAACCTGGCGCTGGCAGCGCATAGATAATTGCATTCATTGTTTCCCCCCGAAACGTTTAGCAATCACAGCACTTGCAAACCTTGCATGTGCCTGCAAGTACTGCTTAGTGTTTTCATTCCCCAAAAAACACCAGTACAAACTTTCTAATTTCTCTTTTGTTGCCTGTCAATGCCTGCAACTGAATTCAACTGAATCTGTGGATATCTCAATTTGGTTATCCACAGCCAGAGAAACCTCCGACGTAGGAGGCCTATTTTCATGTGAGATATCTTCATGGAATCAACCGAATTCGAGTCCTCGTTAATCAGTGATCTAAACCAGGTTCTGCTACAGGCTGCGGAAGCAGTGGAGTCTGAGGAGCGTCTCGATCTAACTTATGAAGTCTTGGAAACTGTTCGATTTGAGCAGGCTCAAATCTCTTGGCTTGATCGACTTAGAAATACCGCAGGATCAGTTGAGCTACGCCTGGCCCACGCACACTTATCTCGGATAGCTGGTGAGGTGAGGCATCTAGCTGATCCATTCATGATTCTGGATAATTCCACCGCACAATTTCTAGTCAATTATGAGTATGTAGTGGCTGCCGTTGGACTTAGTGATCTTTCCCAAAACCATTCGACACCAGATGCCATCAATTGGTTAGACAATGTTTGGTTTCACAACTTGGTAGAGCATCGCATGACCAGTACTTGGTACTTGATGGGTGACTACATAATCGAAGGCTTGTGCCGGCGCACTGGCTTCGATTCGTTGGACATTGAGACAAATTCCAAGATAGTCACTATTCCAAAACAGGCAATCGTTGCCAACCGCACGATCATGGCTTACTAATCGAATTAGCGAGGATTTTGAACCACGAATTCAGCCGTTGAAGAATAAAGCTGCTGAATGTATTTCTCCAAAGCTTGATCTTCCACTCGCCATTGACCACGGGCGCCAATTTTTATGGCAGGAAGTTCACCACTTCGCACAAGTGTGTAAACCTGCGCGGGTGCGATGTTCAAAATCTCAGCGACATCGCTAAGGGTTAAGAATCTCGCAACCATTTCTAAATCATGACTGCTGTGCGCTTTGGAATCAAAAAGTTTTCCACAACGCTTACGTGTGAGGATAACTGAAATTGCAAACTGTGTGACGATTAGAAAAAGTTAGGGGGAACTTTATGGCAATTCCTATTCGTGTTGGCCAAGTAGGGCAAAGTAAGTCAATTGCAAGAACAAACCGCAAAACTCAGGACCCAAGACTTTGGCTAGGTATTCTGTTCGTGCTTGCTGCAATGATTATTGGACAGTTAGTTGTTAGCGGTGCCTCAGCTCGAGTTTCGGCGGTGACACTAAATGCAAATATTGCACAAGGCTCCTTAATTCGGGAAAGTGATGTTAGTTCAGTAGAGGTGTCAGTACCTGCTACCCAAAATCTCATTTCGTTTCCAAGTGAAGTTGTCGGAAAAGTTGCCAGAACAGATTTGTTTGCTGGCGATCTATTAAGTGTGTATTCGATTTCAAATGGCTTTGCGCCAGATGCGCGCACCGTGAGTGTGCCAATACGTGCTGGTCATTTGCCGCAAGTAAACCCGGGAGCAAAGGTTGACATATGGATGACGCCAAGTCTTGATGGGGTAGCGCTGCCTGGGCCAGCGACTCTAATCATTCCAAATGCTGTCATTGCAACAGCCCCGGACTTCGTTGATGTTGGCATGGATACTTCCGTCACGGTCTTGATTTCACAAAATCAAGTGCAGGTATTGGTTCAAGCAATGCGAGATGGCGTTATAGATCTTGTTGCGATTCCGGTAGCAGGTATCGAGTAATGAAGAATCTAATAGCTGCACTTGGAATAGTTGAGTGGGAAGCTCAGTTCGTTAGTGGCTTGAGTCATCCAATGTTTGGCATCCAAGTACAGCGAAGATGTGTAGATGGCGTGGACATCCGAGCCGCAATTCAAGTATCCAATTGTCAGGTTGTTTTAGTTTCTGATGTAACGCCTCGTATCAATCAAGATTTAATTTCTGAATTGAACGAGCGCAACATTCAGTTAATAGCGATCACAACTGATGTTGATTATTGGAAGAATCTTGGCGCTAATCACTGCATCGAACTTGATGCCAAGAATCCACTATTGGGAATCAAACAAGTCTCTGAATTCCTGCGCGGTGAGATTCAGGTTGTTGAACCGGAATCAGTACCCAAAGGGTTTCTGATTGCCGTTGCCGGCTTTGGTGGCTCATGTGGCAGAACTACAGCTGTCAAAGAACTTGGCTGGCAGTTCTCGAAATTGGGTGCTCGCTCCTGCATAGTTGACGCTGATACTTACGGTCCTTCTCTCGATCAAGAACTTGGATACGAGCCGAATCAAAACGGATTGCTGGAAATTTGCCGCTCGATCGAACGAAAGAGTTCTTCAATCGAAACCCATTTCAATATGCTTCCAACCATTTCAGAAAACTTGTCCTTAGTTGCTGGACTTCCAAGAATTTCTCGCTGGACGGATTTGAGAGTGGCGACTCTTCGAGAATTGTGGCGAAGATCGAGAGACACTTTTGATGTAGTGCTAGCCGATGTTGGCGCAGTGCTAGAAATTGACCACAGCCTCATGCATGAAACTTCTTTGCCTCGTCGTCATGCTGCATCGTTAACTGCACTTGAATCTGCCCAAGTTGCAATCATCTGCGCCAGAGCAGACAGCGTTGGGATTGCAAGACTGGTTCGTGGTTATTTGGAGTTTCACGAATTGTTCGCAAAATTAGAGGTACATGTAGTGCTCTGGGGAGTCACAAGCGATTCCCAAAACAAGGACGTGAGGAGCGCAATAAGTCGCCACACCGGAATCGAATCAATATATGCAACCGAATATGACTTCGACATTATGCGCAAAGTTTTAGCTAAAAACACTTTCATTGGTTGCATAGATTCAAAAAACTCAATTGCAAAAGAGTTTGAATCACTTTCAAAAATGCTTTATCAACGAAAGGTGCTGCAAAGTCAGGCAAAAATTCGGGTTCAAAAATCTAGGCGCAATTTGTTGAAGCGTGCCGCCTAGAAAACTACTACTTAAGCAAGTCTTGAACTCTTGAGATTCCTTCGATTAAATCGTCATCACCGAGTGCATATGAAAGTCGAATGTAGCCTGGTGTTCCGAAAGCTTCTCCTGGTACAACAGCAACTTCAACTTCATCCAAAATCAATGCCGAAAGCTCTGCAGATGTTGTTGGCACCTTTCCACGAATCTCTCTACCAAGCAAGTTCTTAACAGATGGGTAGACGTAAAACGCGCCTTCTGGTTCTGGACAATTAACGCCTTCGATTTCATTAAGCATCTTGGTAATCAGTTGCCGACGACGATCAAAAGCAATCTTCATTTCATCAACAGCGGAAAGGTCACCGGATACGGCAGCAAGTGCAGCAATTTGTGAAACGTTGGCAACATTCGATGTTGCATGTGATTGCAAGTTAGTTGCAGCCTTCACAATGTCGTTAGGTCCGATCATCCAACCCACGCGCCATCCAGTCATGGCATAGGTTTTTGCAACTCCGTTAACAACTATGCACTTGTCTGCTAATTCAGGAACCAAAACTGGCATTGATGAAAACTCCGCGTCACCGTAAACCAAGTGTTCGTAAATTTCATCAGTTATAACCCAGATACCCTTTTCGACGGCCCATTGGCCGATAGCCTCGACCTCGGCAGGAGAGTAGACAGCGCCCGTTGGGTTGCTAGGTGAGACAAAAACCAACGCCTTGGTTTTTGGTGTCATGGCTTGTTCGAGTTGAGCGATTGAAGTTCGATAGCCAGTTGATTCATCCGTCAGGATTTCAACCGGGATTCCGCCTGCCAAGCGAATTGATTCTGGATAAGTAGTCCAGTACGGAGCAGGGAGAAGTACCTCATCGCCTGGATCAAGCAAGGCAGCAAAAGCGTTGTATAACGCCTGCTTGCCACCATTAGTGATCAGTACCTGACTTGGGTCAACTACAAATCCAGAGTCCCGCAACGTCTTGGCTGCGATTGCCGACTTTAGTTCGGGCAAACCGCCTGCAGGGGTGTAGCGGTGCCACTTTGGGTCGCGACAAGCAGCAATGGCCGCTTCAACTATGTAATCGGGGGTTGGAAAGTCTGGTTCGCCAGCTCCAAAGCCAATAACTGGGCGGCCAGCGGCCTTTAATGCCTTAGCTTTGGCATCTACAGCTAAGGTTGCGGACTCTGCAATAGCCCCAATTCGGGCGGAAACTCTAGACTTGTTCACGCACATAAGTATTGCCTATTTAGCCAGATCCAGCATTACCGGGGTTGGAAATCTGTGGTTTTTGCAACGCTAAAAATGGGTCTAGACTTGACTCTCCGACACAATTCTTAGTTTGCGCAAGCATGCCTAGAAGTAGGTAGGCGAGTGCGGATCGAAGTTGTGCCAGAGGGTCGTGGCTCAATTGGTAGAGCACCGGTCTCCAAAACCGGTGGTTGGGGGTTCAAGTCCCTCCGGCCCTGCTGCAATAAGTAAGAACGAATATTTAGTAAGTGAATAAAGTTCCGGCGAAGAAAGGAAACCTAATGAGTGTCAACAGTACTGAGCGTCTTGGTTTATTTGGGCGCATTTCACTTTTCTTCCGCCAAGTGATATTCGAATTAAAGAAAGTTGTTTGGCCAACTAGGGAACAGCTTGTCACCTATACAGCAGTGGTAGTCGTATTCGTAACCATCATGGGATTGATAATCGCTGCGCTGGATTTTGCATTCGTCAAACTTGTTCTATTGGTTTTCGGTTAGTCGTTAGGTAAGGAAATAAACGTGTCTGAATCACCGTTCTTGGAAGCCGTTGCACCACAGGCAGATGACGGTTTGTCATCGGTTGGCGTTGACATGCCAATTTCGAATGAAGAAGCAATTGAAGCGACCGACGTTGCTTACGATGGTCCAACTGACATTGATATAGATGGTGAAGTTACAGATACTTCAACTGAAGAGAACTTTGATCTGTCTGCGGTAGTCGAAGCCGAACTTGTCGCTGAAGAACCAGTTGCTGAATCGGCGCCTTCTGACGAGGCGGCTGCCGGTGAAGATGAAGACCCATTAGTAGCGTTCCGGGCGCGGTTGGAATCCCAAATTGGTGACTGGTTCGTAATTCATTCCTACGCAGGTTTTGAAAACCGCGTAAAGCAGAACTTAGAAACACGCTCAGTCTCCCTAAACATGGAGGACTACATCTACGAAGTAAATGTGCCATCTGAGGACGTTACTGAAATCAAGAACGGTGTTCGCAAGCAAGTTAAGCGCAACAAGTTCCCGGGATACGTCTTAGTCCGCATGGATTTAACTGATGAATCATGGGGCGTTGTGCGCCACACCCCAGGTGTAACCGGATTCGTTGGCCAGGGTCACAACCCAGCTCCACTTTCAATGGATGAAGCATTCGACATGCTCCGCCCATCACAGCAAAAAGCCATCGCCTCGGTTGCCACTGCTGCTGCCTCCGCCAACGAAAAGGGTGGCCGCCCAAGTGGCGCCAAGATCGACATCGATCTAAACATTGGCGATTCCGTAACTGTGGTTGATGGACCATTCGCCACATTGCACGCAACGATTTCCGAGATCAACTTGGATGCACAAAAGGTCGTAGGTCTCGTCGAGATCTTCGGTCGTGAAACTCCTGTGGAACTGGGCTTCAACCAGATTCACAAGAACTAAAGAAACAACGAAAAGAAAAAGGACGCGATAGACATGGCCCCAAAGAAAAAGGTCACTGGACTCATCAAGTTGCAGATCAAAGCCGGAGAAGCAAACCCTGCTCCACCGGTTGGTCCAGCGCTTGGTCAGCACGGTGTGAACATTATGGACTTCTGCAAGGCGTACAACGCTGCAACAGAGTCACAGCGTGGAAATGTAATCCCGGTTGAAATTACGGTTTATGAAGACCGTACCTTCGACTTCGTTACAAAGACACCACCAGCAGCACGAATGATCCTCAAGGCCGCAGGCGTTGAAAAAGGTTCAGGCGTTCCGCACAC
>CANKTT010000010.1 GCA_947486505.1 Actinomycetota bacterium
TCAGACCTGACTTTGACTCGGTGATGGGGACGTTGAAGGTGATGGGGACGTTGAAGGTGATGGGGACGTTGAAGGTGATGGGGACGTTGAAGGTGATGGGGACGTTGAAGGTGATGGGGACGTTGAAGGTGATGGGGACGTTGAAGGTGATGGTGAAGGTTTAGTTGTTGGTTTTGGTTTCACCGCGGCAGGGAAAACAAAGATTTCTGCGCGACGCGAATTCGCAAGCGAACGCTGGGATTTTGGCAAACCGTAGCCCTTGCTCGTGATTGTGGCCTTCACCCCTAGTGCAACAAGATAAGCCTTTACGTTGGTTGCCCGAGCAGTTGCCAGGACAATATCATTTCGCGAGCTAACCGATTTTTGAACATAGCCATTGACTATGACGCGGTCAGACGGCTTTATCGTCTTTGCCAAAGCTGAAAGTGATGCCTTTGTCGACGCATCGAGCTTTGATTGGCCTGACGAAAAGTAAACGGTTTTTGTCGGCGGTGTGGACTTTGCAGTTGCAACTTGAACAGCGCTTAAGCACAAACCAAGGGCAAGAATTAGGCTTAAATATTTTTTCACGAGGGCTCCATTTTTGTCGATGATTAATCAATGTCTCCCCTACCTTACCTCCAGTTAGTCCCACAAATATGGATAATTCCGAAATTCTGCTCGCGGATTATTCACTCGTGATGCGCCCTAAGCTCACCGGATAGAACGCCAGGTTTATGGCCTGTCGGTGAAAGATTCGAGCCCACTCAAGGGCGTGGTCCTTTCAAACTTGCAATTCAAAAGGTATTCCTGGGTTGTTGATCAACTAGATGCGGAGAAATCCCCCGATCTAGCAATAGCCACCATTAACCCAATTCGACTTCTTTGCATCAGTGAACATTCTGGAGAAATAAACTTTCGCAATCCAGCTATGAGAATCGTTTGAATACATTGACTTGGCTAGGCTCACATATTTCTGATCAAGCACAGCTATCGATGAGGTTTTTAAGCCTTGCTTAAAGCCCTTAAGTTGAACCGAAGTCTTGCTACCGGTTCTTGTTATGTAAGAGCTGCGGGTTGACGTCCCACCTGTGCACTCTTCGTACTTGTAATTGAGCTTGATTTTTGATCCTGAAAAATTACCCGTGAACAGGCTTCCTTCAGAACCCCATGTGGAGTAAATTCCAGCAATTTTTTCGCCACTGACGCGCATAACAATGAAGTTATCCCCGACAGGTCCAGCAGGCGCCTCAGAGTCATAAAAGTAGTAGTAAGTGGTCTGGGTCTTGGCATCCACTGGCTTCGCTAATCCCATTAGCGAAGCTGTTGACACCAGTGCCCCACTGAGTAGTAAAACAAGGACTCTTCTCACGGTAAAAGACTACAGAGTTCTAGTTGGCTATCGCCTTTTCGATCTTAAAATCAACTAGTTCATTGTCGCGATTTGTGTTCTGGCTGCTGTTATCACTCTTGCGGGTAGGGGGATGTGGGTTTTCAGTTTTAAAACGTTGGGGTTTACTGAGACGTGTTTGTTGAGGTAGGTCAACATTTGCTTGGCTTTTAGTCCACCGGAAGATGCCTGCATTGGCGCAGCCATATAAACAAGGTGAGTTAACGGGTAAGCATTCTTGACACTCTTTGTGTAGTCGATGTCATAGGTTCCCGAAACCACTGTTGATGGGGTCAATACGCCCGCGCCCTTTAGGAATAGCGAACCAGCAGCAACCGAAGGTTTCATAAATCCACCTGCTGCATTCTTTATAGATGCCACATTCACACCCGTTACAACATCGTGAGTTTGCACGTAACCCAGCGAATAAGAATCTGATGCCATGGCAGCAACTAATTCAGCTCCACTGCTGTGAGCAACACCTACGGCCGATACCTGTCCCGATCCATGAGTTATCTCACCGTTAGTGGTACTCCACGAATCATTAGTGGTTTGATCCAAGAAATCAAAAAATGTTTTCGAGGTGTCGGCGTCACCAGATTGGTAATGCACCCGAATGCTTTGGCGCGGAAGCTTCACTGACTTGTTCAGCGTCTTTATCCGCGCGTCATCCCACATCGTGATGGTCCCCTTGAAGATTGCGCTCAGAGTGGCTGCATCCAAACGAATCGACTGGATTTTAGGAATCTTTGTGATGACAGAAATTGTTGAGGCTGAGACTGGAACTTGAATCGAATTGCGGGACAAGTCGCTTAGCACATGTCCACTAACCAAAACATCAGAGCTGCCTTCGTTGTAGGCATCCAGCGGTGAGCGAGAGTTATCGATTAGCAAATTCGATGTGAACTTTAACTTCGATGACATAACCGAGCTGCTAGCCATTGCTTTGGCAAGTGCTTCCCCGCTTGAAATGGCGGAGAGTAAAATGCCCGATGGGTCACGTGGTGTCACAAAAACTGCATCGGATGCAGCTCCAGATCCCACAGCATTAACTGCACGTAGCTTCACTGAATTAGTAGTTCCATTCATTAGTCCAGTGATTGCAATTGGCGATGTGATCTGTGCCGGAGATACAGCGATCCAAGATGATCCGCTATCGGTTGAGTACTCATAGTTCGTAATCGCTGCGCCGCCGTCATCAAGTGGTGGCATAAATCCAAATGTTGCTTGTTGGTTGCCTGCGAGGACTGAGTTAATAACTGGTTCTGATGCAGGGATAGCCAACGTAGTAACAGAAATAGATTCAGAAGCCGCGCCAGGGCCTTGCGAATTAACAGCCCGGATCTTGACCGCATAAGCCGTTGCATGAGCAAGTCCGTTAAGCGTCAAAGGTGAGGATGTAAAAGAAACATTAGGCGTGACCCAAGTTGTTCCATCATCAAGTGAGTATTCAAAATCTGTAATAGGGTCATCAGCAGTCACGTCGGCAGGGGAAGCAAAAGTCAATGCGACACTTGTTGCGCCAACACTCGCAGCAGCTAGGGACGTTGGTGACCTCAAAACACGCTGAATTGTAAGGCCAGGCACCAAAGTCGGTGACGAAACCGACTGGCTGGAGTCACCCAAGCCCAACTGGCTAGAAGAGTTTGCGCCCCAGCATTTCACTGAACCTGAAACTAACACCGCACACATATGACTTCCACCTGAAACAAGGGACACAACATCAGCTAACCCAGGAACCAACGTAGGTGTAGAAACAGAGTTACTGGTGTAACCCAAACCCAATTGGCCTTCAGTGTTGTAACCCCAGCATTTCGCTGAACCTGAAACCAACACAGCACACGTGTGAAAGGTACCCAAATCTAGGTATGCAACATCAGTTAAACCAGGCACCAACGTTGGTGTAGAAACAGAGTCACTAGTGTAACCAAAACCGAGTTGACCCATGGAGTTGTAACCCCAGCATTTCACTGAACCTGAAACCAACACAGCACACGAATGATAGCCACCTAAGACAAGGGAGGAAGCTCCAGTTAACTCAAGTCCAAACGCAGGTGTAGAAGGTGAATGCCGAGTATTACCAAAACCCAGTTGACCCATGTAGTTATAACCCCAGCATTTCACTGAACCTGAAGTTAGACCTGAAGTTAACACCGCACATGTGTGACTTCCGCCTGAAACGAGGGACACAACATCGGTTAACCCAGGTACCAAAGTGGGTGTAGAAACTGAGTCACTGGTGTAACCCAAACCCAGTTGACCCATGTAGTTATAACCCCAGCATTTCACTGAACCTGAATTCAACAGAGCACACGTGTCAGTGTTTCCTGAAACAAGGGACACAACATCGATTAACCCAGGTACCAAAGTGGGTGTAGAAACTGAGTCACTGGTGTAACCCAAACCCAGTTGACCCATGTAGTTATAACCCCAGCATTTCACTGAACCTGAAGCCAATCTCGCACACATGTGACTTCCGCCTGAAACAAGGGACACAACATCGGTTAACCCAGGTACCAACGTAGGTGAGGATACAGAATCACTGGTATACCCAAGGCCCAACTCACCGAGAGAGTTCGATCCCCAGCACTTTATTGAACCTGAATTCAACACGCCACAACTGTGTGTATTGCCACTCACCAAGTACGCATATTTCACTTCAGTGGCGCTGGCACTACTGTCAGTGCTTACAAGTGTTGCGCATGCGATCATCAGACCAAGGAGAATACGGGCGACTTCAGAAGTTAAACCATTCACTGGCATTCCTTTAAGGTATATTGTTGCTAATCTACACCATTCTTAGGAACAAATTCCGAAAATTCATAGTGCTGGTCAAATCTACGATGCGTTAGGAGTTAAGCGTTTGTGTACTCTCCGTTTTCACAATTCAAACACTTGGAATCATTTAAGAAGGGTGACGCTCTATAAAGTTTGGATTCCTGCAAAATGACGGAAACAGGTAATTTAAGGATTTTGGCGATCGGTCCTTTACATGGAGGGATTTCTAGCTGCTAGAAAAGTGATCCCAGCCTTTGCCGGAATAGGTCTCGCCATCAACTGTCACACCTGGCTCACCTGTTGCAACGGAACCAATGATCGTCCAACCCGATGGCACATCAAGTGCGGTTTTGAAGGTTGCTGCAAACGCATGGTCTTCCCCACCGGTCAATATCCATTCCAGCGCGTTGCCATTGAATGCAGATGCTGCGGCCGCTAGTGGTTCCGGGATTTCAAATTCAGATGAATGGATGTTTATTGAAACTCCAGAGGCTTTTGCGATGTGGCCTAAATCAGAAACTAAGCCATCACTGATGTCGATCATTGAAGTTGCGTGTGTTGCTAAACGCACTAACTCGTACGGCGGTTCTGGTACTCGATGAGCTCCTACTAAAACTCTTGGTGATCTGAATCCGCGGGAGAGCATTAAGAGTCCGGCTTGAGCAAAACCAAGTCGTCCAGCAAGAGCCAGAACATCACCAGGTTTTGCGCCCGATCGAAGAATTGCACTTCGCTCACCTAATTCACCAAGTGCCGTCACGCTGATCACAATGCTGTCACCTCGAACTATGTCTCCCCCAACAACAGTGACCCCAACCAATGCGGCTTCTTCACTTAGGCCATCAGCCAGGCCCATTACCCAGGTAACTGGTGTGTTGGCAGGTAACGCAAGTCCAACTAACAATGCAGTCGGTGTTGCGCCCATCGCAAAAATATCTGCCAAGTTTTGGGCGGCAGCTTTACGGCCAATATCTTTTGCTTCTGACCAATCCAGACGGAAATGAACACCTTGCGTCAACATATCTAGGCAAGCAACAACATTGCCGCCTTTGGCAGACACAACAGCGGAGTCATCGCCGATACCAACTGGAACGGCCTCACGAGATGACTTTGCCAACCGAGCGGCAATTGCATCGATCAGCGCAAACTCGCCCAATTCACCAACGGTTTGATCGCCAAAGGTCTTATCGTTCATGTGTTACACGTTAGCGCGATTAACGCAGTCCAACACCACGACGAAGTGCATCTTGAACTAAAGCATCAACCAGCGCTGGGTAGTTAAGCCCAGTTTCGGCCCACATCCGCGGATACATCGAAATTGGCGTAAATCCTGGCATGGTGTTGATTTCGTTAATGACGACATCAGTGCCAGTTAAGAACATGTCAACGCGGGCTAGTCCTTCGCCATCCATTGCAAGGAACGCCTGGATTGCAAGTTCGCGAAGTTTTTCATGTAGTGCTGGATCTAAGTCAGCTGGCACCGATAATTCAACTGAGTCGTCAACATACTTAGCCTCAAAGTCATAGAACTCATGACCATCTCGAACAATAATCTCGGCACAAACACTTGCCTTAGGTCCAGCACTAGTACCTAAAACACCACATTCAATTTCGCGAGCATTTTCAATACTTGCTTCGGCAATAATCTTTGGATCATGAAGCCGAGCTGCTTCGATTGCTGCAACTAATTCAATTTCAGATTTAACTTTCCTGATACCAACACTTGAACCTGCGCGACATGGCTTAATGAAAACTGGAAATCCTAAAGTCTTGATGCGCGCTAAGGATCCCGCTTGATCGTTAACCCATTGTGCATTGCTTATGACTTCATAGGGACCAATTGGCAGCCCAGCAGATTGCATCATTGCTTTCAAGTGCGCTTTGTCCATTGCTGCGGCTGAGCCAAAAACACCCGACCCAACGTACGGAATTTCGGCTAACTCTAGAAGTCCTTGGATCGTGCCGTCTTCTCCCCAGGGTCCATGCAGGACTGGGAAGGCCACATCTACTTGCTGTAAAACATCCGGTACTGCGGACTGCACAACTAATTGCGTTGCCGTTGGATCCGCGGTGAAAAGCACAGCTGGGTTTGCTGGGTCAACTTCTGGAAAAATGCCATTTTGAATGGTTAGGCGGTCAGCATCATCGGCTTCAAGCACCCACTTGCCGGCTTTGGTAATACCAATTGGCACGACGTCATATTTAGTGCGATCTAGAGCGCGCAAGACGCTGCCAGCTGAGATACAAGAAATCGAGTGCTCACTGCTGCGGCCGCCAAAGATCACGGCTACTCGGATTTTCTGACTCACCTGTCTAACGCTACCGAAACATTTAGAAATCCCTTGGCACTAGTGTTTCCCTTATGAACGCGCCGAAAAACCATGCCAGCTCATTTAATAACTTAGATACTGCCGCAGTCCAGGCCGGTCGACCGCCAGTAACTCCAGACGGGCCTGTCAATCCCCCAATCGTGTTGTCCAGCACCATGCACGCTGGTGGCCCTTACGGTTACATGCGGGATTGGAATGCCACGCTGGATTCTCTAGAGCAGGCGATCGGCGCACTTGAAGGCGGGCACTGCACAGTCTTTTCAAGTGGCATGGCAGCGGCCAACGCGATTTTCGATTTATTTCCTCAAGGTAAGCCGGTAGTAGCAAGTCAGTATTCATACACAGGTGTGGCAGTGCGACTGAAAGAACTTCACGATCTTGGTCGAATCGAATTGCGCTTAGTTGATGTCACAGATGACGCCGCAGTCAAAGCTGCAATTGCCGGTGATGGCAACCCAGCCTCGTGGGTTTGGATTGAAACACCGACAAATCCAATGATGGAGATTTGTGACATAGAAGCAACTGCAGTTGTGGCTCGGCACTACGGAGCGTACCTGGCCGTCGACAACACTTTCATGACGCCAATGCGACAACGCCCACTTGAACTTGGTGCGCATCTAGTTATGCATAGCGCTACTAAGGGCTTGGCTGGGCATTCCGATTTATTGATGGGCGCACTTGTCACAGCTGATGATGCACTTGCCGAAAGCATTGTTGGCCGTCGCGTTTTGTTGGGCGCAGTGCCTAGTGCATTCGATTCTTACTTAGCACTGCGCGGAATCCGTACGCTGGCAATTCGAATTGATCGCGCCGAATCTAACGCGCAAGTTATTGCCGAGAAGTTAACGAGTCACAGCAAAGTAAGGGCCGTGCATTACCCGGGTCTGGGTGGCCACAAAAATTCCGACATTGCTAAGCGGCAATCTGACGGGCCAGGATTTATGTTGTCATTTGAAGTTGATGGGGATGCACAAGATGCCGAGCGAGTGTGTCAAGCAGTTGAGCTAATTACGTACGCAACTTCACTAGGCGGTGTTGAGACATTGATGGAACGCCGGCGCAGATGGCCAAAAGAAAATTCTGCTGTGCCCGAGAACTTAATTCGAATGTCAGTTGGAATTGAAAATGTCAACGATATTTGGGCAGATCTTGATCGAGCGCTTAATGCCACTGGCGAGGTTGAAACTCAAACTCAACCAAAAATGGGCTACTAATAACTATTCGTGCTCCATTAGTTCTTGACCTTCTTCGGCTGTAGTTGGCCGAGACATGAAAGCCTTAAGAACTTTTTCTGCACTAGTTCCGCGGTGAATAACGTTTACGACTTGCTCAGTGATCGGCATCTCAACGCCATGTCGGGTTGCTAAATCCAAAATTGATTGGCAACTCTTTACACCTTCTGAAGTTGTTTTCGTTAGGGCCTGGGCTTGATCAATGGTTTTACCTTCACCCAGGTAAACCCCAATTGTTCGGTTGCGCGATAGCGGCGACTGACAGGTTGCAATCAAATCCCCAACGCCAGCAAGGCCAGCAAAAGTTAGCGGGTTTGCACCTAATGCAACACCGAGTCGAGACATTTCGGCAAGGCCACGGGTCATCAGTGCAGATTGGGAGTTTTCGCCATAACCAAGTCCGACTGCCATGCCGTTTGCTAAAGCGATCACATTCTTTACTGCTCCAGCAATTTCAACTCCGACTACATCGGTTGTGTAATACGGACGGAAGTAATCAGTTGTGCAGGCATCTTGAATCTGAATCGCGAAGTCTTCATTTGCGCAGGCAACTGTGGTTGCAGCTGGCTCGCGAAGAGCAATCTCATTGGCCAAATTAGGACCGGAGACAACTGCAACGCGATCAGGATCTACTTTTGCAACTTCAGCAATCACTTCAGACATGCGCTCAGTGGTACCAAGTTCTACACCCTTGATAAGTGAGACAAGTACGGCGTCATTTGGAATCGATAAACTCCAAGCCGAAAGATTTCCTCGTAGAGTTTGCGCCGGCATTGCCAGCACAACAAGATCAGCGCCAGTTAATGCTTGATCCGGGTTGGTGGTTGCAACAATGTCTGTCGGAAGTGTTAAGTCTGGTTGGTAGGCGTGGTTGATATGAGTTTTGTTAATGTCATCAGCAATCGCGGCGCTACGGGCCCAAAGTGAAACATCACACCCAGCATCAGCCAGGATCATCGAGAAAACTGATCCCCAAGATCCCGCGCCCATTACTGCAACGCGCATTATGAGTCTGCTTTCTTTTGAAGTGCGGTCCGACGATCAAGTGGCTCAGCAGGTGGAACTTCGCCACGTTGCTCTGCCAATATTTTAGTGATGGCCAACATGATGCGTTCAGTTGCTTCCCGCAGAGTTGCAGCACTTACTGGTTGAGTTCGTAAGTCATCTAAATCCACTGCCGGTCCAGCCCAAACGTGCATGGTCTTGCGCGGGAACAAGCTCAACCGCTTGGTGTAAGGAGCTAAAACTTCTTGTGGCCCCCACTGGGCAGCCGGAATAACTGGTGCGCCAGTCATCAGTGCAATTCGAGCGGCCCCAGTTTTCGCAGTCATCGGCCATAGATTTGGATCGCGCGTAAGTGTGCCTTCTGGATAGATCACAATGCACTGACCATTTTCAATGGCAGTGAAGGCTTCACGAAGTGAACCGGCGGCGGCATCTGAATTTCCACGTTGCACTGGGATTTGACCAGCATTTTTTAAAATCGAACCAAGAACAGGAATTTTGAAAAGTTCCGCTTTTGCCATGAAACGAACTGGGCGGCCATTGTCGTTTACAAAATGTGCAGCGACCAATGGGTCATACCAAGAAAGATGATTCATTGCTACGACAATCCCCTGGTCAACTCGCAGGTACTCGCCACCGCGCCAGTCTCGAGCTGTTGCTGCTTTTAGGATCGGGCGCAAAATGATTTCGATCAACCGATACCAGAAACCACGTGGCGACTGTGGTGGGAATTTTTTCATGACCTAATCATCCTGACACAAAAATGAATCGGACTCGTTGGTTTCCCAACGAGTCCGATCGCATTAAGTTTTACAGGCTTATTTGCCTGAAACCTTTTTCTTGAATTCAGCGCCTGCGCGGAACTTAGGTACTGATGTTGCTGCAATCTGAACTGGAGCACCAGTCTGTGGGTTGCGGCCAGTACGTGCTGCGCGATCTGACTTCTCGAAGATACCGAAGCCTGTTAGGGAAACCTTGTCACCCTTGGCTACTGCGCGGGAGATGCTGTCGAAAACTGCATCTACGGCTGCTGTGGCGTCTTTTTTGCTTAGGCCTGCGGCTTCAGCTACTCCATCAATTAGTTCTGCCTTGTTCACTTTGGATCCTCCATAGTTACCCGACCTCCATTGATGAATGCCGGCGATCTTTTTTGTCATTAATCCTTGCGAATTAACGGCGATTGAGTTGTTCCAGACTTCCCCGCCTGGCTCAATTGTGACTTTACGGCCCAAAATCAAGGGTTTTTAGCCTGACACGCCCAAGAAATGCAAAAAATCCCAATTTCTTGGGATTTTTCACTGATTTTAGGGTGATTTAGATAGTTGTGGGCTTGAAACTCGGGCGCTTTGCCTCGAAGGCAGTGATCTCATCGACGTGCTTTAAGGTCAATCCGATGTCATCTAAGCCTTCCATCAGGCGCCATCTGACGTAACTATCGACTTCAAACTTAGTTGTGAAGCCAGCTGCGGTAATCACCTGGGCTTCTAGATCTACGGTGACCGCAGTACTTGGCTCTTCTTCAATAATCTTCCAAAGTTGCTCAACTGCGCTTTGGTCAACAACTGCAGTTAGTAGTCCTTGCTTGCCGGAGTTGCCTCGGAAGATATCTGCAAAACGCGAAGAAATGACTACTTTGAATCCGTAGTCCATGAGGGCCCAAACAGCATGTTCGCGGCTAGATCCGGTTCCAAAATCTGGACCAGCAACCAAGACGCTGACACCTTGGTATGCCGGACGATTCAAAACAAAGTTTGCATCTTTGCGCCACGAATTGAATAAACCATCTTCGAAGCCATGACGAGTGATTCGCTTTAGGTATTCAGCCGGAATGATCTGGTCGGTATCAACATTGCTAGCGCGAAGTGGCGCGGCAGTTCCGACATGTGTTGTGAACTTTTCCATTAGTTGCTCCCTACAAGATCTGCTGGCGAAGAAAGTGTGCCGCGAATTGCAGTAGCTGCTGCCACTGCAGGCGATACCAAGTGAGTGCGCCCACCTGGTCCCTGGCGACCTTCAAAATTTCGGTTTGAAGTTGAAGCGCTGCGCTCACCTGGCGTTAACTTGTCTGGGTTCATGCCAAGACACATTGAGCAACCTGCTTCGCGCCATTCAGCACCGGACTCGAGGAAAACCTTGTCCAAGCCTTCAGCCATTGCCTCTAGGCGTACTCGCACGGAACCTGGCACAACCATCATGCGCATGCCTTCCGCAATTTTCTTACCTTTAAGAATTTCGGCAGCAGCGCGCAGGTCTTCAATACGTCCATTTGTGCAGGAACCGATGAATACGGTATCGATTTTGATGTCGCGAATTGGCATGCCGGCTTGTAGGTCCATGTATTCAAGCGCACTTTCGGTTGCCTTCTTGTCTACTTCATCCGTGAAGTCATCCGGGCTTGGCACATTTGCCGAAAGTGGCGCACCTTGACCCGGGTTAGTTCCCCAAGTAACGAATGGGCTGAGCTTTGTCGCGTCAATTATTACTTCGCGATCAAAAACTGCATCGTCATCTGATGGCAAGGTCTTCCAATAAGCGACAGCAGCATCCCAGTCCGCACCCTTTGGTGCGTGTTCGCGGCCCTTTACATATTCAAAAGTCGTTTCATCTGGTGCGATCATGCCCGCGCGAGCCCCAGCTTCAATGCTCATATTGCACATCGTCATGCGGCCTTCCATGGAAAGTGCACGAACGGCTTCGCCACGGTATTCAAGGATGTAACCCTGACCGCCACCAGTTCCGATTTCAGCGATGATCGCCAGGATTAGATCCTTGGCTGTCACGCCAACTGGAAGTTTGCCGTTGACAGTTATTGCCATGGTCTTGAAAGGCTTTAACGGCAGAGTCTGAGTTGCGAGCACATGCTCAACTTCACTCGTTCCAATGCCCATTCCAATTGAACCAAAAGCACCGTGTGTTGAAGTGTGTGAGTCACCGCAAACAATCGTCATTCCGGGCTGAGTTAAACCAGATTGTGGCGCAATGATGTGAACAATTCCTTGTTCCTTGTTGCCAAGTTCGTAGTTTTCAATTCCAAATTCTTTTGTATTGATACGAAGTGCATCGATTTGCGCCCGACTGATTGGATCCGCGATTGGTTTGTCGATGTCGGTCGTTGGCACATTGTGATCTTCGGTAGCAATCGTTAAATCTTTGCGGCGGACTGGACGACCTGCTGCGCGCAAACCGTCGAAAGCCTGTGGGCTAGTAACTTCATGCGTAAGGTGCAGATCGATATAAAGTAAGTCCGGTTCACCTTCGGCACGACGAACTACGTGATCGTCCCAAACTTTTTGCGCTAACGTGCGTCCCATGGCTGCCTCCTATTTAAGTATCAATTTTGACATCTCACTATTCGAGATACCAATATCAGTACATGGACGATATTAGTAGTGGTGTTGGAGTTCTGGATAAAGCTGCCCACATTCTGGACGCTTTGGAATCTGGCCCGTTAACTTTGGCGGGTTTAGTGAGCGCAACCGGACTGGCTCGTCCAACTGCCCATCGGCTAGCAACTGCGCTTGAACATCATCGCTTCGTAGCACGCGATCTCAATGGGCGCTTTGTGCTCGGCCCACGAGTTGGGGAATTGGCTGGCGCTGCTGGTGAGGACAAATTGCTCGCTATCGCCAATCCAATTTTGATCGCCCTGCGTGATGCAACTAAGGAAAGCGCCCAGCTTTACCGGCGCCAGGGTGACCAACGAATTTGCGTTGCCGCCGCTGAGCGCATGACTGGATTGCGGGACACAGTTCCGGTCGGCGTTGGATTAACAATGGGCGCAGGTTCAGCTGCACAAATCCTGCTGGCTTGGGAGGAGCCAGATCGACTGCATCGCGGAATTCAAGGCGCTAAGTTCACCGCTACAGACTTGTCGGCAGTTAGGCGTCGTGGTTGGGCCCAATCACTAGGTGAACGTGAACCAGGTGTTGCTTCTGTCAGTGCACCGATTCGCAGCGCTAATGGCAAGGTCATCGCTGCAGTTTCCATCTCCGGCCCAATCGAGCGCTTAACCCGAACCCCTGGTCGCGTTCATGGCATGGCAGTAATGACTGCTGCAAATCGAATCAGTGAATCACTGAAGGCGCGAAGTTAGTTTTTTGCGAGAGCTCATTGCGCCTTCGGGCCAAGGCGGTAGCGGGTGGTAGCCCAGCTTGTGATCCATGAACCTGTTTTCAACCGCATTCTGCGGTTAGTGACAGGTGGGTGGCTCAATTGGGCTGGATTCGAATCGCTCATTGCGCCTGTATGCCAAGGCGGTAGTCGGGTGGTGCGAATCTTTGGTTGAACAAGAAATAAAAAAGGACCCTGTCGGGTCCTTTTTTATTTCTTGTAGCCCCGACGGGATTCGAACCCGCGCTACCGCCTTGAGAGGGCGGCGTGCTAGGCCGCTACACAACGGGGCCCTAGCAAAAGAGTCCAGAAAACCCTTTTTTGCTGGGATACCTGGACTCGAACCAAGACTAACTGAACCAGAATCAGTTGGGCTGCCAATTACCCCATATCCCAAATGGCATTACGAGTGGAAATTCTATCTCAAGGCTCGCATTTGAGCGAAATGCTTATTTGGCCGTTGGCTACTTAATAGACGCAGTAATTCTGGCAAGAGATCGCTCTCTGCCAAGAATTTCAAGGGACTCAAAAAGTGGCGGCGACACTCGACGTCCGGTCACAGCCACTCGAACTGGCCCGAAAGCTACCTTCGGTTTTAGTTCCAGGCCTTCAATTAAAGCTGCTCGTAGTGCTTCTTCGATCGCTGGTGTAGTCCAATCATTAACTTCGGTTAATGCAGACAGCGCAGCAACAAGCACTGGCTGAGCATCAGCAGTCAAAACCTTTTCCGCTTCTGCCGGTTCAACTGCAAACGCTGGGCTTCCTGGTTGATCTGCAAATAGGAATCCAAGCATTCCAATTCCTTGGCGCAGTGTTTCCATGCGCTCTTGCACCAGTGGGATCGCGTTCTTTAATACTTCCATCTGTTCGGCTGTTGGTTCAGCCGAGAGAATGCCGTCTTTGATTAGGAATGGAGTAATGCGCCTAGCTAATTCCTCTGGCGCCAAAGTTCGAATCCAGTCACCGTTAATTGATGTGCACTTCTTTAAATCAAAACGCGCAGGGTTTGCATTGACCCGGGCAACGTCAAACACTGTTGCCATTTCTTCCTTTGAGAAGAATTCGCGATCTTCGCCGAATGCCCAACCCAAAAGTGCCAGGTAGTTTAGTAGGCCTTCTGGTAAGTAACCCTCTTCGCGATACATCAACAAACTTGATTCTGGATCACGCTTAGAAAGTTTCTTGTTTCCTTCGCCCATGACATAAGGCAGGTGGCCGTACAAGGGACATTCGCCTTTTGCAATACCAATTGCATGTAATGCGTCATAAAGAGCGAGCTGACGAGGAGTGCTACTTAATAAGTCTTCGCCACGAAGTACGTGAGTTATCTCCATAAGCACGTCATCAACAGGATTTACCAGCGTGTAAAGCGGCTCCCCTGTCGCTCGCACAATCACGTAGTCCGGAACATGCTCGGCTGCGAAAGTTACATCACCACGAACTAGATCCGTCCAAGTGAAATCAGTGTCTGGCATCCGGAACCGAACTACCGGTGAACGACCTTGACCGTCGTAATCACTTTTTTGTTCAGCGCTCAATGAACGGCAAGCGCCGTCATAACCTGGAGTCTTGCCAGCTTCGCGCGCAGCTTCCCGACGTTCTTCAAGTTCTTCTTGGGAGCAGTAACAATGATATGCGTTTCCAGCAGCAAGTAGCTTGCTGGCGATATCTGCATAAATTTCCATGCGCTGGGATTGGCGGTAAGGAGCGTGCGGTCCACCGACTTCAGGTCCTTCGTCCCAATCCATGCCTAGCCAACGGAGTGAATCTAAAAGGTCGGTATAGGACTGCTCGGAATCTCGCGATGTATCGGTGTCTTCAATTCGAAAAACAAATGTGCCACCAGTGTGACGAGCATATGCCCAGTTGAACAATGCAGTGCGGATCATGCCAACGTGCGGATTTCCTGTCGGCGAAGGACAGAACCGAACTCGAACGTTAGACACAGATTTCTCCTGGATAGTTCTTTAGCGAACAGTGACTGAATTAGTAAGAGTACCAATATCTTCAATTGTGACGGTTACAGAGTCGCCAGACACAATTGGTCCAACGCCAGCAGGTGTGCCTGTCAAGATCACATCACCCGGCAGCAAAGTCATCATGTGAGAAATCCAAGACACCATTTCTCGGGCACTTCTTACTAAGTCACTAGAGTTTCCGTCTTGCTTAGTCTCGCCATTTACCTGGCATGCGATGCTTAAGTTTTCTGGATCCAGCTCAGTTTCAATCCATGGGCCTAGTGGGCAGAAAGTGTCAAAACTTTTTGATCTAGTCCACTGACCATCGCTGTTCTGTAAATCTCGGGCGGTTACGTCGTTTGCACAGGTGTAACCAAAGATGACTTCATCCGCACGATCTACTTCTACATTCTTGGCTAATGCACCAATCACAATTGCTAGTTCAGCTTCGTGATGGACATTAGTTGACTGCGGTGGCAACACGATAAAGTCGCCATCACCAATAACAGTGGTGTTTGGCTTAAGGAAAATTACCGGTTCCGCAGGAACGTCGCCACCCATTTCCTTAGCATGATCGGCATAATTCTTACCAACGCAAACTATCTTGCTTGGAATAACTGGAGCCAGGATCTTTACATCCGCGAGATTAAGCGCTGCAACTGGATCACTAATGTCTGGCCAAGGTAAACCAGTAATTAACTCAATCTTGTCGCCAGTGATAACTCCATAAACCGGAAATTCAACGCCTGGTACAGATACTCGAGCAATACGCATTTTCTAAGACTACTGGTTACGCAAAAAATTCAGTTAACTGGTTTTGCCTAGTAAGCCGTACGAGATCGCATCTTCCAGCGCCAACCATGAAGCGGCGATAACGTTTTCGCTAACGCCGACCGTGGTCCAACGTCGACCCTTCTCGGCAGTTTCAATCAGCACTCGAGTAACGGCGCCGGTACCTAATCCGCCATCAAGGATACGAACTTTGTAATCCACAAGATCAAGCTCTGCGATTTGTGGGAAGTGCTGTACGAGAGCAGAACGCAAAGCGTTGTCCAGTGCATTAACCGGACCGTTACCTTCGCCAGTTGCAACTATGCGTTGACCATCGGCATGGACCTTCACCGTGGCTTCGCTGACAATGCGTCCATCTTCGCGTTGCTCGACAATGGTTCGCCAAGACTCAACGGTGAACTTCTTAGTTGACTTTCCTGCCAAAGCATCTTGCAAAAGTAATTCGAATGATGCATCCGCGGCCTCGAAGGACCAACCATGTGCTTCTAGGTCTTTTACTTGCTCAACCACACGAGTGATTGCTTCCGGCTCTTTGGAAAGGTCGTAACCAAGTTCTTGACCTTTCATTTCAATTGAGGCGCGACCTGCCATCTCAGTAACAAGTACGCGCATATCGTTTCCAACTACCGATGCATCAATGTGGTTATAAAGTTCGTGATTTACCTTCAAAGCACTTGCATGTAAGCCAGCTTTGTGTGCGAACGAGGAAACGCCCACGTAAGGCTGATGTGTATCAGGTGGGAGGTTTGCGATTTCTGCTAACGCATGTGAGATTCGCATGGAATCCTTCAACGACTCTTCTGGCAAGCAGTTGATGCCTAGCTTTAACTGCAAGTTTGCAGCAACAACAAATAGGTCTGCATTACCAGTGCGCTCGCCGTAACCATTTGCTGTGCACTGTACGTGAGTTGCACCGGCCTCAACTGCGGCAACACTGTTAGCAATTGCGCACCCAGTATCGTCCTGGCAATGAATGCCTAAACGAGCCTTTGTTCTATTCATTACATCAGCGACAATCGTGGCAATCCCAGATGGCAGCATGCCGCCATTGGTGTCGCACAACACCGCAACGTCTGCGCCAGCCTTCATAGCAACCTTGATTGCTTCCACGCCGTAATCAGAATCATGTTTGTAACCATCAAAGAAATGTTCAAAGTCAACAAAAACTCGACGGCCTTGTGACACTAAGTATTCGACGGTGTCACCGATCATTGCCAAGTTTTCTTCGTTTGTAGTTTTGAGTGCTTGCTCAACATGCCAGACGTCACTTTTTGCCACCAAAGTAATAACTGGTGCTTGCGAATCAAGGAGTGCTTTAACTTGGGCATCGTCTTCGGCCTTAACGCCCGCTTTGCGGGTTGCGCCAAAAGCCACAAGTTTTGCGTTCTTAAGAACTAATTCGCCAGCGGCAATCCGAGCAAAGAACTCAGTATCTTTTGGCAATGCGCCTGGCCAGCCGCCTTCGATGAAACCAACACCGTAACCGTCAAGCAGTTTTGCAATAGTTAGTTTGTCTTCGACAGAGTAACTAATGCCCTCACGCTGAGCACCATCACGCAGCGTTGTGTCATAGAGATGAAATGCGTCAGTAACAGGGGAAGTTTTTGACATTAGACGATCCGATGCATCCAGTTATGGTTATCTGGCGCTTTGCCAGTTTGAATATCTACAAGGGCTGCGCGAAGTTTCATAGTGACATCACCAGAACCGCCATCAGCAATACTCCAAGCTCCACTGTTCTTGCTATCAACTCGACCAACTGGAGTGATTACCGCTGCAGTTCCACAAGCAAAAGTTTCGGTGATTTCGCCGGATGCGCAACCTTCGCGCCATTGCTCAACTGTGATAGTTCCTTCTTCGGCTTGGTAACCCAAGTCCCTCGCAAGCGTCAGAATCGAATCACGAGTCACACCCGGCAAGAGGGTTCCAGTTAAGCGAGGTGTCACGAGGCGCGCATTTGAACCTGAGCCATAAACAAAGAACATGTTCATGCCACCCATTTCTTCAATGTACTTACGCTCAATGGCATCAATCCAAACAACTTGGTCGCAGCCATTGTCTGAT
Organism: Actinomycetota bacterium; assembly: GCA_947486505.1. The sequence goes on from CANKTT010000010.1 coordinate 17,639, forward strand.
GCTTCCGCTTGTGCAATCAGGCTCGAGGCATAATTTCCAGCACACTTGGCCTCGCCCGTTCCACCAGGTGCAGCGCGAACATATTCATCGCTGAGCCAAACTGAAACTGGCTTCACTCCTTGTGGGAAGTAAGCACCGACAGGTGATGCCATCAATACAAATGTGACATGCGTTGATGGCCGAACACCTAAGGCATCTTCGGACCCAAATTCAAGTGGACGTAAATACAGTGACTGATCAGGATCAGTTGGCACCCAATCTTGATCTTGGCGAACTAAAGCTTCGATTGCACCAATAAACAAGTCAGTTGGCACAGGTGGCAAAGCTAAGCGATGGGCCGATCGCTGGAAGCGAAGCGCATTTGCTTCAGGGCGGAAGGTGAAAATTCCACCATCAGCTTGGCGATAAGCCTTAAGGCCTTCGAAAATTGATTGACCATAATGCAGCGCATTTATTCCTAAGCCACCTGCACTTGCTGAGCCAGAAACTATTTCAGCTTGATGCCAACCATCTGCTTTGGTCCAAACCGCACGAACCACATTGTCAGTGAAGTACTTTCCAAATCCTGGGTCAGTAAAGATTGCAGCACGCTGGTCTGCTGTTGCTGGCGATGGGTTTGCATGATTTGTAATTGCAGCAACGGCACTGGTTCGCTCAACTGCTGGGTAAAGGGGCTGCCCAGAGTCAACTACTTTGGCAGCAGATACGTCTAAGTCGTTGTGAACAAAAGTTGTCATATTCGTTTCCTTAGCTTGCTACTGCCGCTGCGAGTGCGTCACCGATTTGGCTGGTTGAGCGCGTTCCAGTTCGTGATGCCAGGTCTGCGGCAACGGCATCGTCAATCTTTTTGGCAGCATCTGCATAACCCAAGTGATCTAGCAACATTGCAATGCTTAGCACCGTTGCCGTTGGATCAGCTTTACCTTGACCCGCAATGTCAGGTGCACTGCCATGAACTGGCTCGAACATACTTGGATTTGTTCGACTTGGATCAATGTTTCCACTTGCTGCTAATCCGATACCGCCAGCAATTGCAGCACCGATGTCAGTCAAGATGTCGCCGAACAAGTTGTCAGTGACAATTACATCGAATCGTTCTGGTGAAGTTAAGAAATACATACTTGCTGCGTCAACGTGACAATAATCGGTTTCGATATTTGGATATTCAGCTGCAACATCGTTAAATGCTCGCTGCCATAAATCGCCTGCGTAAACAATCACGTTGGTTTTGTGAACTAACGTGACTTTGCCACGACGACGGCCCGCGCGCTCAAATGCATCGCGAATGATTCGTTCTGCTCCAAAGCGAGTGTTCATGCTGATTTCAGTTGCGACTTCGTGTTGAGTGTCCTTACGAAGGAAGCCACCAGCACCAACATAGGGGCCTTCAGTTCCCTCTCGACAAACTACGAAGTCAATTTCCTTTGAACCTTTTCCAACTAGCGGTGAGGTTACACCTGGATAAAGCTTCACTGGACGCAAATTCAAGTGATGATCTAATTGGAAGCGAAGTGGCAAGAGAACACCGCGCTCAAGGATTCCTGGCTTCACTGACGGATCGCCAATCGCGCCCAGCAAAATCGCGTCATGCTCCTTTAGTTCTGCCACGACACTGTCTGGCAAAGTTTCGCCAGTTGCGTTGTAACGTCGCGCACCAAGGTCATAGTCGGTGGTGCTAAAGGTCAGGTCAACGCTTGGCGCGATTGCCGAAAGGACTTTAAGCCCCTCAGCAACTACTTCTACGCCAATGCCATCGCCGGGAATTACTGCCAATTTAATGTTGCTAGCCATGGGATAAAGGGTATCGGGGTTCCTTATCAATGGAAAAGGCGAAATCTCACAAAGTGAAAGAGCTTGGCGTAAATCTGTGGTTTTTCCAGTATCCGCGCGCGGTGCTAAAGTGGGAGCAATGTTTACGAACCTGCTCCTTAACTGCCGCAACGAGGCCTAACCCGGCCCACTCGTTGCGGATTTCGCTTGCCGGATGCCCATTTCGCAAACATTCACAGATTTTCGGAGAATTCCAATGACTAGCTACGAACAACGCAATTCACAAAAACCATCCGGTATGCCGTTTGAGCGCTACACCCCATTTGCTCAAATCGAACTGCCAGACCGGACTTGGCCCACCAAGGTGATTACTGAAGCCCCGCGCTGGTGCGCTGTGGACCTTCGAGATGGCAACCAAGCCCTGATAGATCCAATGACGCCAGATCGCAAGAAGCGCATGTTCGAACTACTTGTGCAAATGGGTTACAAAGAAATCGAAGTTGGTTTTCCATCTGCCAGCCAAATCGATTTTGATTTTGTTCGAATGCTTATTGATGAGAATTTGATTCCTGATGATGTGGTGATTCAAGTTTTGACTCAGGCACGTGAGCACTTGATTGAACGCACCTTTGAGGCAATTCAAGGAGCTCCCCAGGCAATCGTGCATCTTTATAACTCAACATCGACCTTGCAGCGTCGCGTGGTATTTGATCTTGATAAAGAAGGCATCAAAGAGATTGCGGTACACGGTGCCGAACTTTGTCTAAAGTACGCAGAGCAAATCGAAGGCACTGAAGTTTATTTCGAATACTCCCCAGAATCATTTACGGGAACTGAGCTGGATTACGCGATCGAAGTTGTAAACGCCGTTAACGATGTTTGGAAACCAACACCAGATCGCAAGGTAATTGTTAACTTGCCCGCAACAGTTGAAATGGCAACCCCGAATGTTTATGCCGACAGCATTGAATACATGGGTCGTAAATTGAACTACCGCGATTCAATCGTTATCTCGCTACACCCACATAATGACCGTGGCACTGGCGTGGCTGCTGCTGAGCTTGGTTACATGGCAGGTGCGGATCGTATTGAAGGTTGCTTGTTTGGTAATGGTGAACGAACTGGCAATGTTTGTTTAGTAACTCTTGGCATGAATTTGTTTAGTCAAGGCATTGATCCACAAATTGACTTCAGCAACATCGATGAGATCCGTCGAACGGTTGAATACTGCAATCAACTTCCAGTTCCAGAGCGCCATCCATATGGTGGCGACCTAGTTTTCACCGCATTCTCAGGTTCTCATCAAGATGCAATTAACAAGGGCTTAAACATCATGAAGCAGGATGCCAAAGCGGCTGGGATTGAAGTCGACAAGTTCACCTGGAATGTTCCTTACTTGCCGATTGATCCTAAAGATGTTGGCCGCAGCTACGAGGCCGTGATTCGCGTTAACTCCCAATCGGGCAAGGGTGGCGTGGCTTACATCATGCGCACTGAAAACAAGTTGGAACTTCCACGTCGCCTACAAATTGAATTCAGCGCTGTCATCCAAACTCACACCGATACTGAAGGCGGCGAAGTAACACCAGCGCAAATGTGGGACTACTTCCAAGATGAATACTTGCCAAATGCCGAAAGCCCATGGGGTCGCTTCAAACTTAAGACTGTTGCAGTTGATAGCGATGTTGAAGGCGACACTCGCGTGAAAGTTGCTATGAGCGACAAGGCTTCCGGCGAAGTCGAAGTTGAAGGCGTTGGCAATGGTCCAATTGCTGCATTCTGTAATGCCATGGCTCAAGTTGGTGTTGATGTTCGAGTTCTGGATTATCACGAGCATGCAATGAGCAGCGGTGGCGATGCCCA
>CANKTT010000011.1 GCA_947486505.1 Actinomycetota bacterium
AGAAACCATGATTTGAGTGCGCCGAGTTGTTTCCTTGCGTTCAGCTACTCCGCCAGTTTCTTCGCTTTGGCTTTTCAAGGTTTGACTAAAAAACGGAACTTCAACCATGGTCAATACGCTAGAGGATCTGGGATAACTTGGGACACGGGCCCGAAGATTCTGCAAATTACTTGCGATAACTGCCCATAATTTATTGCCATTAAACATAAAACCGCAAAATAGAGTTTGATAGAGACATAGCGTTCACAGGAGTCGAAATGTCATTGCCCCCATTGGTCGAACCAGCCGCCGAGCTGACTGTTGATGAAGTGCGTCGATACAGTCGCCATTTGATCATTCCTGATGTTGGTATGGCTGGCCAGAAGCGACTAAAGAATGCAAAAGTTTTATGCGTTGGTGCCGGTGGCCTCGGTAGCCCCGCCCTGATGTATTTGGCGGCGGCTGGAGTAGGAACTCTTGGCATTGTGGAATTCGACACTGTTGATGAATCAAATCTGCAGCGTCAAATCATTCATAGCCAAAGTGATATCGATCGTCCAAAAGTCGACAGTGCTGCCGACACAGTTAAGGGAATCAATCCTTACGTGAATGTAATCAAGCACGAAGTTCGACTCGATGCCACAAATGTCATGGAAATTTTCGGTCAGTACGACTTAATTGTTGATGGCACAGATAACTTTGCGACTCGATACTTAGTTAATGATGCTTGCGTTTTACTTAACAAGCCGTATGTCTGGGGTTCGATTTATCGCTTCGATGGACAAGCAAGTGTTTTTTGGTCTGAATACGGGCCTTGCTACCGTTGCCTTTACCCAGAGCCTCCACCACCGGGCATGGTTCCTTCTTGTTCCGAAGGTGGCGTACTAGGTGTTCTCTGCGCATCAATCGGTTCGATCCAGGTAACTGAAGCGATCAAAGTTATAACTGGAATCGGTGACCCACTTGTTGGATCGTTCATTGTTTATGACGCACTTGAAATGACTTATCGCAAAATCAAAATGCGAAAAGACCCAAATTGTGCAGTATGTGGAGAAAATCCAACCGTTACCGAGTTAATCGACTATGAAGCATTTTGTGGTGCAGTATCCACCGAAGCAGCAGAGGCCATTGTTGATTCAACTATTAACGTTAAGCAATTAGACGAAATGTTAAAGGCGCGGGAACATGGCGAGAAAGACTTCGTGCTAATCGATGTTCGAGAGCCAAATGAATATGACATCGTAAGTATTCCTGGCTCCGTATTGATTCCAAAGAATGAATTCTTGATGGGTGATGCCTTAACCAAGCTGCCAACAGATAAGCAGATTGTTCTGCATTGCAAAGTTGGCGGCCGTTCAGCTGAGGTTCTAGCTGCCGTAAAAGGCGCTGGATTTAAAGATGCGATCCATGTTGGTGGCGGCGTCCTAGCCTGGGTGAGCCAAATCGAGCCCGATAAACCTTCTTACTAATTGGATTTATAGGTCACCGGTTCGCTGCAAATTCCGCAACGCAAACCAACCTGGAATGGTTGGAATCCAGAACGTCATCAAGCGGAATATCAAAGTAGCTGAAATTGCTACGGCAGGGTCAATTCCAGCAGCAGTCAGGCCTGCCGCCAGGGCAGCTTCCACGGCTCCTAAGCCACCGGGTGTTGGTGCGGCTTGACCGACAATCGAGCCAGCCAGGTAGACCAAGGCGATTGCTGCTATTGAAGAATCTGTCGTGAAAGCCCTAACGGCTGCAACGAGGCAAGCACAGTAGGACACGTTCAGAAGTAAGACTCCAAAAACCCCAGTCACCAACTTGTTGGGTTGGTTAGCTAGCGACGAAAGTCTCGGTAGCACTTGGGAGAAAATCGGCTGAATTTTTCCAGTAGTCCAATGCCTAACATTTGGAATTGTGAAGAGAGCAGAGGCTGAAAGTGCAATCACGAGAAACACAATAATTGCAGTGCGAGGTGGCCGAAATGAAAAATCACTTGAAGTTCCAGCGGCAATAACTGTTATAAAAAGCAAAGAAATGTGACTAAAGAAAGACATAACCTGGGCAACTGCGACGCTGGCTCCAGCCAGTGCTGTGCTCATTCCTTGTTTTGAAAGGTAGCGCACATTGATTGCAACCGACCCTAGAGTTGGCGGGGCTACCAGAGTTGCGAATGAAGCCGCCCATTGCGCCTGAAATGTTTTCCAAAATCTGAGTCGCTCAGGCACAACTCCAGTAAGAGCGAAGGTTGCGCCTACGTAAGTAAGTCCAGAACACAACAATCCAACTAACAACCAACTCGTGTCGGCTGTTCGGAATACTTCGGAGAAGTTCACTTGGCCGAGCTGGGTCAGTAAGAGATACGCCGCAATGGTCCCGGCGAAAATAGTAAGTAACGTTCGTGGCTTAACGCGTTCGATTTCTATTTCTTCAGCATTTGTTTCTGGCATATTCTGCAAGATGTTTTCCCGCAGAGTTGTGAGCAGTTCGCGATTGTCCTTGAGCTGGGCACGGGTACGTTGTGACAGTGCAACTGGTTGCAAGGCAGGCAAGGCACGAGCTAGGCCTGCATCTCCAAGTACAACTCGGCCAGCTTGGATTGCGCGCTCTGGATCAGCAGACAGGGAAAGCGTAACTAATGCTTCCGCTAGATCAATTCGCAGCAGAACTTCGGATGCGGCGATGGTTCCATCGTCGATCCCTTGGATGTAAACCTTGCCATCGTTAGCTTGCAAGAAGTTTTCAGCGATTAAAGTTCGATGTGCAATACGTGCCGACTGTAGATCACGAACGATTTCCCAGGCCCCAGCAAGTTCAGCATCTCCTAATGAATGTCCAACTGATGCAAAAGTTCGCCCGGGTACATGCTCGAAGGCAAGGACAGCCGCATCGGGACCAACTTCAGCCACAGCGATTAAATGCTGTGTTGAGATTCCTGCGGTTGACATAGCCCAACTGTTGAGGGCTATTCGCTCCAGCCGCCTTCGCATTGAAGTGCCAGAGCCACCTGAGTCATCGCGCAATCGAACAGATCGGTAAACCGCCTGAGCCAGGCCAGCACCTTCTAGGTCTCTATCCAACACAATCAAATCAATGCGCTGACCATCAGTTGTGCTGGCATCGTATTTGCGACCAGACTCCAAAACTTCAGCAGCACGAAGCAATGTGAGAGGCAGACCAAGCGCAGTCATGGCTTTTGCAATTTCATTTCCAGACGGGCGCGTTGTGTCAGTTCCAAGTAAGTAGCGAATCAACAAGCCAGTTGCCCAACCAGCAAGAAGTGAAACACCAAGACCAGCTGCTGTAACACCGCCACTGACAATGTTTGCGAGCGCAATTGATCCGATAACTACACCTGCAACAATGTTCCACTTTGGCCGCGACATGATGCGCGCAACAGTAGTGAAGGCAGCCAAGCCACCTACGACAATGCTGAAGGGAACTGCAGTTGCTGGATCGGTGGTGCCAGCAAAGGTGAGTAGTAATCTCTCAGAGCCAGACTGGATTAATGCCCAAGTAGTTGCTGTCAGAATAACGACGGCGAAAAGCAGAGCAGCAATAGATTCGACGAGTTGCCGGGCACGCTTTCGTATTAACAAATCTAATGCGGCCGCAGCCGGAAAAATCAAAGCCCCAAAACCACTGACTAAGTTAGTTAGCAAAATAACTGGCGCCGGAAGACCACTTGCACCTTGCGAGATATCTTGATCAATACCGGTCGTAGTGCTCTGGGCTACATAAGCAAGTAGTCCAACGATTGCGATTGCAAAAATCGTAAAGGCAAATCGCACCAAGTCTGCTGGTCGCCGTAATCTACGGTCGATAACAGCGTCTTCAATTACGAGGGTCTGGCCAGAGGCTGATTGTGCCACGGCAACCCCCAATCGATAGTGCGTTAAATGTACTTACCTCCATAATCTTGCCTGAAAAATCAAGGAATGCGAAAGCCTAAAGCTGATTTGTCACTGGTACATGGTGGAATAAGGAGCAATGACTCGTTTAATTCTTGATCGCACCCCGGTATTGCCGTATGTTGCGCCGATCCTTGATGAAGACCAACTTCGTGTTGTTAATCATCGACAAGGCGCTATGCGGGTTTTGGCAGGTCCAGGTACCGGCAAGACCACGACTCTGGTTTCCGCGATGGCTGCTCGACTATCTGGACCAGACGCACTGCACCCAAATCAAGTTCTAGGTCTAACGTTTGGACGTCGCGCGGCAATCAATTGGCGTGATCAGGTAACTGCTGCCGTTGGTGGTGGAGTTGTGCCATTAGTTAGTACCTTTCATTCGTTTTGCTATGCGCTGATCCGACAGTTTCAATCTGACGAACTTTACGTTTCAGCAACGCGCCTGCTATCTGGTCCCGAGCAACAAGTTCGATCAAGGCAACTTTTTGCGGATGCAATTGCCGACCAAAGACTTGATTGGCCAGAAGACTTAATACCAGCAGTTGGAACGAGGGGATTAGCTGAAGAAATCCGCGCAGTCATGTCTCGAACTCGTTCGCACATGATGGATCCTGAAGAATTAACAGCGCTCGGAAACAGCACGGGTCGACAAACCTGGACTTCTATTGGCGTATTCATGGATGAGTATCTAGATGTTTTAGATGCTGAAGGCGTATTGGATTACTCCGAGTTGATTTACCGCGCAGTTCTGTTGAGTCACAGACCTGATGTGCAAGATTACTTGCACAAAACCTTTAGCGCTATTTATGTTGATGAATATCAAGACACCGACCCGGGCCAAGTGGCACTTCTCAAAGCAATGGTAAATGCTGATAGCGCTTTAGTAGTTGTTGGAGATGTTGATCAGGCAATCTATGGTTTTCGCGGAGCTGACGAAGCTGGTATCAGAAATTTTGAACAAGAGTTTGAAAATGTGTTCACTCAACCCATAGAAAACGTTGTGCTTTCAACATGCCGACGATTTGGTTCCCAGATTCGATCAGCTGCCAGTGCGGTAATTGGTGATCGAATTCCAGCCGGCTTTAACTCAGTCGATATTCACAAACATCGAAATCCAAAATGTGTTTCTGAGAATCTTGGTGAAATTACAATTCAAACTTTTGATTCACCTGGAGCAGAGGCATCTCACATTGCTGACATTATTGCGCGAGCTCATGCCAGTCAGAATTTGCAATGGTCAGACTTTGCGGTAATCGTTCGATCTGCCGTGGTTTCGATTCCTACGATTTATCGAGCATTTGTTGCGGCTGGAATTCCAGTTGAGGTTGCGGCTGATGAAATTCCGCTTCACCAAGATCCAGCGGTGTCGCCGCTGGTCACTGCACTTCGCATTATTGATAATCCAAGGCATGCCACAGTCGATGTTGTAGCAGACTTGTTAAGTGGCCCACTTGCCACGATAGATCCAGTGGACTTAAGGCGCTTTGGCAGTTATCTGCGAAAAGCAGATCGAACACCCGAGCGGGCGCCACGGCCGGCATTAGTTTTAATTGGCGAAGCATTACTTAACCCGAATCTCTTGTTGGATATTCCGTCGGGGCGACATGATTCGGTAGTAAGTGCGATTCAAAAAGTTGGAACAGTTTTAATCGATGCTCGCAAACTTATGAATTCAGGTGCTAGCCCACACGAAGTACTTTGGAGCATTTGGCAGGGAACTTCCTGGCCAACGCGATTGCAAGAGCAGGCTTTAGGGTTTGGGACTCAAAGCACTCGAGCACACCGCGACTTAGATGCAATTTGCTCACTCTTCGATCTTGCTAATCGATTTGTGGCCCGGGGTAGAGGCAAAGATTTAACAAACTTCCTTGATGAAATCCAAGCGCAAGAGATTCCGGCTGAAGCTTTGGCTGAAAATGATGTTCGCAACGATTCAGTACGGCTACTGACTGCACATCGATCCAAAGGTTTGCAGTGGAAGTATGTAGTTGTGGCTGGCGCACAAGAAGAGCTGTGGCCAGATCTTCGGCAACATCAGACTTTACTCCAGTCTGATCGCATCGGTCCGAAAACCGAGTTGATGGCAATGACGATGCGTGAACTGTTAGCCCAAGAGCGACGCCTGTTTTATGTTGCACTTACTCGCGCTATGCAAACACTTTTAATTACTGCAACAGATACTTCAGTTCGAGATGATGGAGTAGCCCCATCTAGATTTATCGACGACATCGTCACTGCTATGCCGCAAGTTGAAGTCAAACACACTTCGGGTCGTCCCAAGAGACCGCTAAGTCCAGAGGGTGTGATCGCGAACTTGCGGCGCACGTTGAGTTCCCCAGATACTTCGCAAGCCTTAAAGTTTGCTGCCGCCAATCGACTTGCACAGTTGCCTGCAATTGATGGGAACTTATTTTTTCATGCTGACCCCGATAAGTGGTGGGGAGTTCAGGATCAAACTCGCAACCAGCGACCAGTTAATTCACAAGTGTCTATTTCAGCCTCTGGAATTACTGCCATCGAACATTGCCCTGCTCAGTGGTTCTTAGAACGCAAACTAAATGCGCTTTCCCAATCTGCAACACCAATGATATTTGGAAACGCGTTACACGCCATTGCCCAGGCCTTATCCGCCGGTGAAATTGCCTATGACATATCTGCGATCGATGAACAACTAGATCGCCTGTGGCCAGGCATGGGCTACGAAGCTGCCTGGGAAAGTTCACGGGAACGAACTGCAGCCCACGATGCATCGGTACGACTATTAACTTGGATGCTTGAACACAAAGACCAGCCGAGCATCACTGAATCGGCGCTGTCTTGGCAGACCTCCGTTGATGTCGAAAACCCTGATGGCTCGATGCGAAAAGTGGACGTAGCCATATCGGGTAGAGCTGATCGAATCGAATTCAGCGAAAACGGAATCATGATTTTCGACTTCAAAACAAGTAAAGATGCCAAAAAGAGCAAGGACTTGTTTAAAGATGTGCAACTAGCTCTCTATACCTTCTTGCTGGAGCACGGAAACTTTGAGAAAGACGATGTTGCTATTGCCCGAGAACCTGAGCAAGAGGTTCAAGGTGCGGCTTTGGTCCAATTACGTGTTGGCGAAAAAGACAATTCAGATCTTGCACTAGTTCAACAAGTCTCACCTGAGACCCATGATGAAAACTCGCCAATCTCGCTGACTCAACGTATCGGTCAGGCAGCTTTGGTCGTGCTCGACGAACGGTATGAAGCGCGTTACGAAGATCAAAAGTGCAAGTTGTGTAAAGTTCGTATGCTGTGTCCGGCAACACCTGAAGGAAAGCAGGTTTTGTCGTGAAAGATATAACTCCATCTGACTTAACGAAAGTCCTTGGCTTTAATCCAAGTGCTGAACAAATCGCAGCGATCATATCGCCACTTGAACCAAGCATGATTGTTGCAGGCGCTGGCACAGGTAAGACCACTGTTATGGCTGGCCGGATTGCTTGGTTGATTATGACCCAGCAAGTCCCACCAGATCGAATTCTTGGTCTGACATTTACTACCAAGGCAGCAAACGAATTACTGACCAGAGTTCGAAGCTTTTTGCCAGCCGCGATTACATACCTACCGGATGAGTCTGTCCACGCTGATTTAGGCGAGCCAATCATTTCAACATACAACGCCTTTGGCTCACGACTACTTAAAGAGCATGCACTTCGCCTTGGCCTTGAGCCAGATGCCCGTGTTGTAGTCGACGCGACACGATACCAATTGGCAATGCGCGTAGTTTGCCAATCAAACTATGACTTAGGTGGCCTTGGCTACAGTCCAACAACTGCGGTGACCGAGATGTTGAAACTTGATGAACAGTGCTCAAACTATTTAGTGGATCCTAATCACATCATTGAAAAAGACTCCCAAAGATTGATCAACCTTGAGGGCATCGAGAAAAAACAAGAGCTTACCCATGACATGATTACAACTTGTTTAAAGCGAATTTCACTAGCTAAGTTGGTTTTAGATTTCAGGCAAGCGAAGATCTCAAACGACATAATCGATTACGCAGATCAGATCCGCCTCGCAGCACAGATAGCCCAAAACTCCCAAGCCATGCGGGATATTTTAAAAGAGCAATTCCATGTTGTTTTGCTTGATGAATACCAAGACACATCCTTGTCCCAAAAAGTGCTATTGCAGGAACTATTTGGTCAAGGTCATCCAGTCATGGCAGTTGGTGACCCTTGCCAAGCAATTTACGGATGGCGTGGTGCCGAAATTACAAACATGGAAAATTTCAAGACAGACTTTGAGCGGCAGGTCGGTGGCGCTTGGGAGCCAGCCAAGATTTACAAACTAACTGCTAACCGACGTTCTGGGAAAAAAGTTTTGGATGTAGCAAACTCGTTAAGCAATAAGTTGCGAGCGCTCCACCCAGAGATTGTTGAACTTGTAACTGCAGACGACGCAAAACCAGTCGGAGAAATTCACACGGCCCTACTTCCAACATTCGCTGATGAAGTTGAATGGGTAGCCGAGCAAATTTCAAAGATTAAACCTGTTAAGAGTTGGAATGAAGTAGCCGTTCTGCTGCGTGAGAAAAAGAACGCACAGTATTACGTCAATGCTCTGGAGTTGCGGGGAATTCCAGTTCAGGTTGTTGACCCTGGTGCACTGGTAAATCTGGCGGAAGTTCGTGAGGTTGTCAGTTACCTAGAAGCTATTTATGATCCAACTGCAAATTCAGCTTTAGCGCGAATCTTGTTAAGTCCACGCTGGCAGATTGGACCTCGTAATCTCGCGATCCTAGGTAGGCATGCCTCTGAACTGGTTCGAATAGATGTTACGGCCGAAATGCCAATTGATGTTCAGCTCGATCATATTGTTTCTGCAGTCGACAAATCCCAACGCGTAAGTTTGCTCGATGCCCTGGAGCTTGTAGGAGAAGATGAGTCATTACCTTATTCTCCTGAGGCGAGAGTTCGATTAGTTGAACTCGCGAGCCAGCTTCGAATGTTACGAAAGTTTTGCAATGAGTCCGCCATTGACTTGATCTCGCGAATCATCCGCGTCACTGGAATTGGAATCGAGGCAATGGCAACCAATTCGCCTGAAGGCTCTACGCATTTTGATCGCCTTGCGGCTTTGCTAGACCTTGCAGGAAATTTTAGGAATCTTGAAGGCGACTCCAGTGTTGCGTCATTCTTGGAATATCTACGCACTGGGCAAAGATTTAATTCCTTAGTAGATGCAGACGTCACACTCAGTGACAACGCCGTGATCATTATGTCGATTCACAAATCAAAAGGCCTGGAGTTTCCAATAGTTGTAGTTCCCGACCTAACGGTTGGTGTTTTTCCATCAACTCCCAAAGATCGACATTGGCCGAAAAATGCGTTCCGAATTCCACCCGATGCACTCGGTGCTCCAATCAATCCGTTGCTACCAGATTTTCCAGGTCCAGTGGGTCCCCGTGGCGTCGATTTCAAAGCATTCACGAGTGCCGCTGGCGAACTTGCAACTATTGATGAACGCCGATTGGCTTACGTAGCAGTCACGCGTGCGGAGCAAAAAGTTATTGCAAGTGGATCTTGGTGGGGTCCGACTCAATCGAAACTGCGCGGTCCGAGTGAATTTCTTATCAACTTGCATGATGACGCCACAAACCCTGATGTTTGGACCTTGACACCGGATGCAGATGCGACAAACCCTATGTTGTCGGATGTTCAGTATCTGTCTTGGCCAGCGCAGATCGATCCGGCAAAACAATTGCAAATTCGAAATGATGCTGAACTTGTTAAATCGGCAAAAATTGATTTGCACGATGAGTCAGGTTTAAATCTCGAGGAGATTGCTCTAGTTGAATCATGGCAACAAGATATTGACGCCTTGGTCTTGCAATCACGTCAGTTTGAATCCACTGAAAGATTGGTGCGGATACCTAGTTCATTATCTGCAAGTCAGTTGATTGCTTTGAATACTGACGAAGATACCTTTTTAAAATCTCTGGTTAGGCCGATGCCACGTAAGCCATCAAGTGCTGCGGATCGCGGAACTAATTTCCACTCCTGGGTTGAAACTTTTTATGGCAGAAGAACTTTGATTGATACGGAAACTCTTTCTGGGGCAATGGATGATGAGATTTACACAGATGAGCAAATGCAGACTCTGAAATCCGCATTTGCATCTGGTCCATTTTTTGATCGGACTCCAGCCTCACTTGAACTTCCTTTTGCTTTAGTACTAGGCGGCAGAACTTTGCGCGGCCGATTGGATGCCTTGTTCACCGGGACTCTAGACGATCCAAGTGCGATCGATAGCTGGTTAGTTGTTGACTGGAAAACTGGAAAACCAGGATCGGCAAACGATCTGCAGCTCAGCATCTACCGTCAAGCTGCTGCTCAAACTCTAGGTGTAGACCCGGATCAAATTCAGGCGGCCTTCTACTACGTTGCAGACCAGGTAGTGACTACGCCAAAGAACTTACTTTCGCTTGCCGAACTAGCCGAACTTATTCTGTAATTTCAACGACAAGCGCGCAATGATCGCTGATCGCAAGCGAGAGTGCTTCGGCCGAGCCCCTTGCCCGCTTGATCGCATCATCGCTAAATCCTCGGGCTATCACGTGATCAAACTGAATACGCGGCTTAAAGGTTGGATAAGTGGGCAAAGTAGCCAGGGAATCCCAGCGAGAAACTAAGTTGGCAATTTTGCCAGGCAGATTAAAGTCTCCAATGATGAGTACTGGATTCATGCGATCGCCTAAATGTTTTGTAAGTTTTCGCAACTGCTTAATGTTGTATCCAGGAACGAAACTTAAGTGAGCGTTAGCAACAGTTATGGTACCTAGTGGCGTTTCAACATCAGCAATGATTGCCACGCGTGGTTCATCGGATACTTTCATCAGGCGCGGCCGAGGATCGCTAGGTACAAGTAGTGGCAGTGACAATGGTGCTGCATTAAATCTCAGTACTTCGATGTTGTTAAGTGGATAGCGAGACGCTAAGCCAATTCCATAGTGCGGCTGATCATGGTCAGATTCTGGATGTTGGTGCGAGTGAATGTGAGAGTCAGTGGCGCCTTCCCAAGTTTCCCCTGGTGTACCAGTGACTGCAGGCGCATAGATCCAGTAGGGCAGTCCCATGGCATCCGCGACAGTCTGAGTTTGATGCTCGTAATTGCTACGAGTTTGTTGCCGATCAACCTCTTGCAATCCAATTAGATCAGCCGGAATCAAACCTGCAACCTGCGCCAAACTAGGAACATTTAGCGGGTCTAATAGTGGGATTCCGTGAAGCAAATTCCAAGTTGCAGCTCTCATATCTGCAGACTATTCGCAAGCGCGTATGATCGCTACTTGTGGATACCTTGATGAACGATTTGCCATTAGCGCGATTCACTGTTGATCGATTGGCCGAGTTGCGAGCTAACCCACAATGGTTCAAAAATGCGTGGGCAGCGGACAATACGAGAGTCTTAGTTCTACACGATCGAAGCATTCCCGTTACTGATGAATTATCAATTGTTTGGGTTAAGCCTTGGGCTCTGAAAATGTCACACGATGATGCACAGCAAGCAGCACTGTTTTTAGGCGCTGATGAGGATCACACATACATCGCAATCATGGAAGATGAAGTTGGACTAACTGACGTCAACTGGGCAAGTCTGCGTGATGTTGGCGCTGCACTTTCCGCTAAAGATGTTGGCTTAGCAACAGCAGCGGTTGCACTTGCAGCGTGGCACGATGGACACCAATACTGTCCAAAATGTGGTGCTAAGACTGAAGTTGCAATGGCCGGCTGGTCACGCAAATGTAATGTTCATGACTCTGAGCACTACCCACGCACCGAACCGGCAATGATTGTTGCAGTTGAAGATCTTGCAGGACGCATCCTTTTAGGTCGACGTAGGGAATGGCCGGAAGGTTGGCTTTCAACTTTGGCTGGATTTGTCGAAGCGGGAGAGTCTTGCGAAGCTGCTGTGATTCGCGAAGTTTACGAAGAATCTGGAATTCACGTTGATCTGCAATCGCTCAAGTACATGGGTTCACAACCTTGGCCATTTCCAGCGTCACTTATGCTCGCTTACCGCGCGATCGCAACTAGCACTGAAGTTGAAATGCATGATGATGAAATGACCGAAGTGCAGTGGTTCTCGAGAGATGAATTAGCAGCAGCTTGCACAGCACAAACTTTAAAGCTGCCGAACCCAGTGTCAATAGCATTCAGACTTATTCAGTCTTGGTACGGTGAAGATATACCAATCCAGTGGTGTCGAAGTTAATTCAGCGATTCTGGAAACACGAGTTTGGAGAAATCATGAGTGAAAAAGTAACCATGTACAGCACCCCGTGGTGTGGCTACTGCCAACGCTTGAAAGCTCAAATGGGCCGCGAGGGCATTGAATACAACGAGATTGACATCGAACAAGATCCAAGTGCAGCCGACTTCGTGATGGGTGTCAATGGTGGCAATGCTGTCGTTCCAACTTTGGTGTTCCCAGATGGCTCAACTCGCACAAATCCCAGCATCGGTGAAGTTAAAACCCTGCTGGGACTGTAATCCTGCGGTTTCCTAACTAATCCTCCGATGTCCCGCGCAGGTTGTCGTAGGGGCTTGGCACAATAGGGCAGTGCCCGACATTCTTGACGCCCTCGATGAGCAGCAGCGCGCTGCAGCTGAATGTGTTTCTGGGCCAGTAGCAATCTATGCGGGAGCAGGCACGGGCAAGACCCGAACAATTACACACCGTATTGCGCACGCAGTGGCAAGTGGTGTTCATGATCCAAGCCAAACTTTAGCCGTCACATTCACAACTAGGGCAGCTGGTGAACTTCGAAATCGACTTGGACAACTTGGTGTCTCAGGCGTGCAAGTCCGAACTTTTCATAGCGCTGCATTACGACAACTTAGGTTTTTTTATCCGCAGTTCTTTCATTCAAGCCTTCCAGACTTGATGCCTAGTAAATTTCGATTTGTTGCAGATGCCGCAACTCTTTGTCGAGTTGCAAATGACAAAGATTCAATTCGAGATATTTCTGCAGAGATTGAATGGGCAAAAGTAAATATCTTGTCACCCGACGCCTACCGAGAAAAGGCCGTTGCGGTCAGGCGAGATCTAAGTGGAGACCTAACCATAGAAAAAGTCTCAAAAGTTTTTGAGGCCTATTTAACCCGTCTTGACGAAGCTCATGCCATGGATTTCGAAGACGTACTGCTTCTAACGACTGCAATGATGGAAAACTATCCAGAGATGGCGAACGCCGTTCGAAAGCAATATCGCCACTTCACAGTTGATGAGTTTCAGGATGTTAGCCCAGTCCAATTTGAGTTGCTAAATCTTTGGCTCGGTGATCGCGATGATGTATGTGTTGTGGGCGACCCGGCTCAGACAATTTATTCGTTTTCTGGCGCTACTTCGAAGTATTTGATTGATTTCAAATCCCACTTTGCTAGGACTCAAGATTTTCAGTTAAGCCACTCGTACCGAAGTACCGAGCCAATCGTTGCGGTAGCGAATCAGGTGTTGGCTAAAGATGCGACTAGTCCGGTTCGTTTGGTTTCACAGCGAGGTAAAGGACCGGCCGTTACTGTAACTGCGTATTCAAACGATGAAGAAGAAGCCAAGTTGATTGGAACGCAGATTTTAGAACTGATTTCAAAAGGAATAACGCCTAGGGACATTTCGGTTTTGTACCGAATTAATAGTCAATCTGAAGTTTTTGAAGCAGAGTTGAGTGCCTTGGGGATACCAATCTCATTACGAGGTGCTGAGCGATTTTTTGAACGTGTTGAAGTGAAGAATGCCCTGTTACATCTGCGCGCTGGTTTGCACGTAACCGGAACCAAAGCAATGACAGAAACAGTTCGCGATATCTTGAGTTCAGTTGGCTGGAAAGCCCAAGCCCCCGATAGTGGGCGAGCGGCCCGAGAAACCTGGGAGTCACTGAACACAATCGTTGACTTGGCCGACGAACTTCAAAGTAAAGAAACAGCCGCGCAATTACCAGACTTTGTTAAGTCCTTGGACTTGCGCAGTGAAATGGAATTTGCCCCCAGTGCCAACGCAGTGACTTTAGCCTCGATTCACGCTGCCAAAGGCTTGGAATGGGAAGCTGTTTTTGTGGCGGGAGTAAGCGAAGGCTTGCTGCCAATTTCGCATGCTGCTACCGCGACTGAGTTCAATGAAGAACGCAGACTTCTATACGTCGCTATGACGCGCGCCAAAACTCATTTGAATATTTCCTGGGCTAAATCCCGCCACACGGATGGCAAGGGCTACCGCGAACAATCAACCCTGCTGCGGGATTTAAAGTTTTAGCTAGCTACTTCTTCAGCAAATCCAGGCACCCATTGGGCGAACTCACCGCGCACCGAAAACTCTGATTCCAGTTGACACAAAACTCCAATGCTGCCTAACCAAACTCGGTGAATCATCACGTAGTTGGGCGGCAAATTGATTTTCATACCGATTGACCAGTCAGCATTTCTTGGGTCGCTAGTGCGCTCAAACTGCTCTCGGATCCAATCCCGACTGTGCTTGAATACTGGAACTTGAGCCGGTTCGGTAAACGGGCCAAGGTAATCAAGCAGTGATTGTGGATCTAACTCGATGCCTGGGCGAATGAATCCTTCTTCGCGCAACCCAGCAACTACAGATTCTGAGTCGCCAACCAAGGCAATCTTTAACAGAGTTCCCATCGCCGGTGGCAATCCGTCGGGAAGTTCTGCAGTTGCGCCGAAGTCAAGGACAGCCAATCTGCCATCGGGCATAACTTTAAAGTTGCCCGGATGGGGATCGGCGTGCAAGAACCCAACTTGGCTTGGTCCCGATAGTAAGAACCGCAGATACATTTTTCCGAAGTGATCACGCTCGTCTTGTGTGCCAGATTCAATTAGACGCGCAAGTGACTTACCTTCGACCCATTCGGTGACAATGACATTTTCTGCTGCCGCTAAAACATGCGGGATGAAGTAATCCGGGTGACCATCAAATCCAACTGCAAACTTTCGCTGAATTTTTGATTCATGCAGATAGTCAAGTTCTTCGGCGACACAATCAGTAAGCTCGCGCAGTATTGCTCGAACGTCAACCCCTGGAAAGAATCCTGCGAACAGACGTCCAAACCGCGATAGCTGCTGTAGGTCAGCAAGAAGCGCGCCTGATGCCCCAGGATATTGAATCTTTACTGCTACGTCGCGGCCATCATGCCAAACTGCGCGATGAACTTGTCCAATTGAGGCAGCCGCAGCCGGTTCGTCATCGAATGAAGTAAAGCGGTCACGCCAGTTATCTCCAAGAGATTCCCGAAGTACTTGGTGAACTGATTCGATCGCCATCGGTGGCGCGGAGTCTTGTAACTTTGTTAGTGACTCGCGATAGGGAGCGGCAACATCGTCTGGAAGCACTGACTCAAAGACGCTCAGCGCTTGTCCAAGCTTCATAGCGCCACCCTTGAGTTCGCCAAGGACACTAAAGATTTGCTCAGCTGTCTTGGCCTGTGCTTGCGCAGTGGCATCTTCGGCTGACATGCCTCCGAGGCGCTTGCCCAGACCGACTGCCCGCCGACCAACATGTCGCAGAGGTAATGCTGCAATTCGAGCACTTCGGGTTAGGCCGCTTTGGGATAAATCGCTCACACTCAATTGTCAGGCAGTTAAGTCCCATCGGCATCCGCAGGAAGGATGAAAGTGAGTGGGATACGTCTCAAGTGAATCTATGGTGTTTCCCAATTTAAGGACTTGTGAACCGTTCGTTTCGCCATGATCGACCCATCCTGAAACGATTCGGACCACCTCCATTGAGGTAGTCAAAATCACGGAGATGCTGGCGCTATCCAAAACTGGATTCTGGGATATCTGCAGATCAATGAGTGGCCAGCCTGGATCCTGGTCACATCTATGCAGATGAAAACACCGCAGGCAAGGAGTTTGGCCAGGCTTGATTATCGAACTAATGAAACTTGCACCCGAACTAGTCGTTGCAAATAGGTGAGGGGTATCCGTTGCAACGAATTGGTCTGCGCTTGTCGCAGAAATCCATGGGAAATCAGCTCGTTGATCGGGTATCAAGATTTCGATTTTGCGATGCGCTCGAAAGCGCAAGAAATTCTTGTGTGCCGATGCGCCTCGGACCATACGCTCCATCAAATTCCTAGCCACAGCGTCTCGCCGCACTCCAAGATCAATCCGAGAGGCCCCCCAAGGGGTTAAGTCGGAATCGCTGACCAAAGTTGAATCGTGAACAGTGATGTTGGGAAATCCTGCACTTGCCAGAAGCAGGCATATTGTCATTCCAAGCCGCCCAGCACCGCGAATTGAAATCTCGCATCCGATTCTTTGGTTAATTGAATCGAGATCGCCGGCAGTTTCTCGCAATAAATTTAGTCGCTGAATTTCACTTACTGGATTTTGATTGTCATAAGTTACAGATACTGGACCAGATTCAACTAGCCCGAGCTTGATCAGATTATTGAGGAAATTCTCACTGGACGCTAGATCGTGCCCCTCGGCAACTAATGTTTCACAAATATCAGAAACAGAATTTGCTCCGGTGAGAAGTCTTCCTATGGTTTTTCCAACTTTCTTATCAACGACAATTGCGGAATGTGGATTGATACCGATTTGAATTTGCGATGGTCCGCGCTCATAGAGTCGGACGCCAGGAGCTAGCTTCGGATTAGAAATTTTCATTCATGAAGTTTGCAGACTGCAACGTGTGCAAGAATCCAACCTTCCACAGCGACTTTGTGTTACCGGTTCCATGGTGTTACCAGTTCCATGGTGTTAAAGGTCGAGATTTTCACTTTGTACACATGTGCTTGTTGCACGAAAAAAGATCACAAAAACAGGTAAATCTTTGTTAACCGACCTAAAACTACCAAGAATCTCGAATGTGGATAGAAGAAATTTTCTTTCCACATCCAGTGGACAACATAATGCCTGATAAACGGCGGTTTTCAGAAGATCACAATTAATCTATCCCCAAGTTGTTAACCGTTAATCCCCAGAAAAGTCGGCAACTATCCCCAGTTCGTCCCCAGACTTGTCCACAGCAAAAGTCTAAACTTTCTGAATTACGTTGCATCAACAGGTTAATAGCGCGTAAATTTCACGAGTTGAAGCTCTCGAGATAACGAGCCGACATTCGCAAGGGGAAGGCGAATGTTTGAGCACGCGGCTCGAGAGCTTCATCATTTTTCGTAAGTATCTGGACTAGCCTTGCTGTTTGTGACCAGTCAAAATCAGCCTTCACTCTTCGATTCTGAAGGCGACTTTGACGCGGGTGAGAAAAAATTGGCTGCGACTGAGGCAGTGGAGTTTGTTTACCAGCGAACTGATTTAACAAAAGTGCAGGTAAAGCGCAGTAAGCGGGCAAAGCGAAATGTAACTGCCTATCGTGACAACGAAAAAACTGTCGTTACAGTTCCGGACCGAATGGCTAAGCGAGATGTTGACGCGTACGTTACTGAATTAGTGAATCGCCTTGATGACCGAGACGAACGCACAAGTTCGCTGCAATCTCTGGAACAACGGGCACGCGCGCTTTCTCGTAGGTATTTGGGTCAAGACTTATTTGAAACCCACAAAGTACCAGTCAAGATACGTTGGGTCACCAATCAAAATTCCCGTTGGGGTTCTTGCACGCCAGATGAAGGGACGATTCGTCTTTCGCATCGCATGCAGCGGATGCCGAGTTATGTGATTGATTCAGTAATTGTTCATGAGTTAATTCATTTAATAGTTACTGATCACAGCCCGGTATTTTATGCATTGATGAATAAGTATCCAGATCACGAAAAAGCAAAAGCGTATCTGGATGGTTACTCACATGCGCAACAGTTTTTATTGCCTCAGTAGCGCAAAACTTAAGAATCGGTTTTGGGATCTTCTTTGGAAGATTCGATTGCCTTATTTAGTTCGGCCATTAGATCCTCGGTACCAGCGGAAAGAAAAGCATCGATGTCGTCGATGTCAGAGTCTCTTGGAAGTAAGTCAGGGTGAGACCACAAGGCGTCTCGAGCAGCAACGCCTTTGGTATCAGCGAGTCGTTGCCATAAGGCTGCAGCTTCTCGCATCCGACGCGGACGCATTTCAAGTCCGATCAATCCGCCAAAAACTTTCTCGGCAGGCCCGCCGGATGCTCGACGACGACGAAATACTTCCTCAAGCGCCACAGCCGATTGCAGGCGAGAGCCAGCGGCTTGAGTAACCACGACAGTGACCCAGCCTTCAATCAGGGCTAACAGCAGCTCTATGCGGGTTAGAGCTGCAACTTGTTCGGGGGTTTGGGTTGGCTCGAAGAGCGAGGAGGTCATCATGCTGTTGATGCTGTCGGGATTCGTTGGATCAATTTGAGTCATGGCTTCTTCGATTGCGCTGGTGTCAATCTTTACTCCGCGTGCGTAATCGGAAATTGCGGCCATCAGTTGGGACTGAATCCAAGGGGCTGCGGTAAACAGTCGTTGGTGCGCAAGCTCGCGAAGTGTTATGTAAAGCCTGGCTTCAGATTCATCGATGGAGAGTCCTCTAATGAAATCATTCGTATTGGAAATTACTAACCCGGGTTTACCAGATGCATTCAAAGGAATACCAACATCAGAATTACTCAAAACTTCAGTTGTCATTTGTCCAAGGGCTTGACCGAATTGGGTGCCGAACATAGTTGCGCCCATGGACTTTGCCATTGCCATTAGCGGACCAGTGATTGCAGCAAAGTCAGGCGAGGCCAAAGTTTCTCGAAGGTTGGCCGCAACTTCGTCCGGAAGGCTTGAAAGCAATTCCTCTGGAATATTGATAGTTCCTGCATCGTTACCTGACGGGAGCATTCCAGTCATGACACCTGCCATGGCATCTGCAACTGGTTGCACTACTACTTTCCAAGAATCAAAAGTAGAAGCCAGCCATTGTGTGCGCGTTACGCCATTGATGGTGTGACCAGCACTTGGAATCGTGGTGGCATCGTTAAGCCATAAGTCGGCTAAGTCAGCAGCTGATCGGAGCTTGTCGTTGTCGGACTCGTTGATCGCGGGAT
Source organism: Actinomycetota bacterium (assembly GCA_947486505.1). The sequence goes on from CANKTT010000011.1 coordinate 18,870, forward strand.
CCCCAGCTTTACTTAGCGCTTGATCAGATGCAGTGTGAGCGCTTGTCCAGTTAACTGAGCCACCTGATGGATCTCCACCATTTCGCAGCATGCGACCCATGTTCTCGAGCATGTCGGCTAACTCGTTGTTATCGTCGCCACCAGGGGCGAATCCAAACGGCATAGTCATTTTTCCTACTTCTCTTTTTCACCTAGGCCCAAAAACTCCCAATACTCACAAGGGTATGCCCAGCAGTAGCCTTAGCAAATCATTTGGGATCTAGCCCACGGCGAACAGCCGAATCATTCACGTACGCTGTAAGACTAGAAACTTAAAATCTTCCAACCGAAATGGCGCGCCATGCAAAAGAAGTTTAGACCGACGCTCTCGTGGTCACTTTTGATTTTGCTAGGTGCTGCGATGTTTATCCCAGTGCCATATGTGATGACTGCGCCCGGGCCTGTGTTTAACACGATTGGCGAGATCAAGGATGTTGAATTGATTTCAATTTCCGGGACACAGACTTATCCAACTGAGGGTGAACTAGACATGACTACGGTCAGTGAATACGGGGGACCGCAGCAAGGTTTGGATATGTTTCAAGCGATTTGGGGTTGGTTAAGTCCTGATCGACGAGTAGTGCCAAGGGAATCGGTTTACCCTGAAGGGGAAACTCAAGAAGAAAACACAGCCAGAAATGTAAAGTCGTTTAGCACTTCACAAAGCTATGCAATCGCAGCTGCAATGAAATATCTAGATCAGCCAGTCAATGAAAAAGTAGTCGTAACCAGCGTTGGCCCAGACACGCCCGCTCAAGACAAGTTGCGCGCCGGTGACGAAATCCTCGAAGTCGATGGAATCGTAATGAAAACCCCAGAGCAAGTTGTTGCTGCGGTTCAATCCAAGCCAGTTGGAACCGATTTAGATTTTTCTGTGGTTCGCAAGGATTCCAAACTTGATGTCGTTGTTACATCAAGCACTCGCCAAGACGATCCTGAAACTGATCAAGACGAATCAATGATTCCGTACGTCGGAATAGGAATCGACATTAGTTATTCTGCAGACTTTGAAATCAAATTCGGCGTCACAGGTGTTGGTGGTCCCAGCGCAGGAACGATGTTTGCCGTCGCAATCATCGACAAGTTAACGCCTGGCGCATTGACTCAAGGCAAGATTATTGCTGGCACTGGAGCAATCGATCCAGATGGAAACGTCGGTGACATCGGTGGAATTCAACAGAAGTTAATTGGAGCCCGCGACGCTGGAGCAGTACTGTTTCTAGCGCCAGCGGGCAATTGTGATGAAGTTATTGGCCACATCCCCAACGGATTAACAGTTGCCTCAGTTAAGACACTTTCAGAAGCGATGGCAGCGATTGAAAACTTCAACTCGGGCGAGGCTATTAAATCTTGTTTGAAATAGAATACAAAACTAACTACGAAAGCGGGAAAACATGAATGAGATATCAGCCATCGAATTACTAGCTATATACAAAAATGTTTCAATCATTGATGTTCGCGAGCTTGATGAATATGTATCTGGGCACATCGCTGGTGCAATCCACATCCCGCTTTCAATGATCCCAGTTCGGCAAAGTGAAATCGATAAGTCAAAAACTCATTACCTAATCTGTGAGGTTGGTGGAAGATCCGGACAAGCTGGAAAATTCCTAGAAGACCAAGGATTTGAAGTTGTCAATGTAGCGGGTGGGACCGGGGCACTGCGCCAAATTGGCACCCCGCTAAACCTTGGTGAACAACCCTAAAAAGGTTTTAGTGGTTTAGTCCGCAAAGGTTGACGCAACGGCGTCATTAAGTCGAGTCACAAGATTCGGTGCCACTGCAACTGCGTCGGCCGAATCATGGGTTCGGTATCGCAAGGCATTTAAGTTTTGTCCGCTACGTAGTACAGCACTGACTATTCGTACATCTCGACGATCTGGATGATCTGATGCTGCTTGAACCAATGCGGAATCGTCATTAGAAGGCAAATCTGATTCAGCCGA